>NZ_JACASJ010000171.1:0-5893 GCF_013391025.1 Enterobacter sp. SECR19-1250
GCGCTCCGGATGAATATGATGATCTCATATCAGGAACTTGTTCGCACCTTCCCAAGCACAATTGGGTTGACGTCCCAGTTTTCTGGGGACCCTTAGGGGATCATAAGGTTCTGATGAACAATGCCGATAATTTTTAGATAAGATGAATCCGATGGTTTCGCGTCATTCTCACAGAAGCGCAATGCGTTGAATGCCGAAAACCTTTGAGACCCGTTGTGCCAAGCAAATTAACGTCAAACGACAATGACCAAGGCAGGGATGCGCTACTGCGTCTGACTGTGTAAAGGAGAATACATGGCAAGCATTGTTTCGGAGTACCAACGCTTTCTCGATTGTTTAACGCAGCAGGACGTTTCTGATGATGTCCGGCGACTTGCGTATCTGATCTTCGATCATATCCAACCTCTCGCTGAAGTCGGCTCGACTCGCCGGGCGCGTTCAGTTCGTCTTGCCCCCCTAGCCCTAAGACATCTAATTGATCAGCCCATCGCTTACGAAGGCAATTCTGACGCCCCTGAAGCAGGTTCTGCTCTGGGCCGATTGCATCAGCTTGAGGTTGGTCCATTCCGTGGATTCATGCGGCAGGAGATATTTGACCTCTCCCACGATATCACTCTCATTTACGGTGCAAACGGTACAGGTAAAAGCAGCTTCTTTGAGGCTCTCGAAGTGTCAATGCTGGGCACTATCAGTGAAGCGCAGTTAAAGCGGGTGGAGCAAAGGCTTTATTGCAATAACGCTCGTCTCAAGCACCACGATGCGCCAGTGCTTCTTGCCGGTGAGGCTCAGAACTTACGGCCCGTCCAGCCTGATGAATCAGAGTATCGTTTTTGTTTCATTGAGAAGAACCGGCTTGATGACTTTGCCCGTATTGCTGCAAGAACCCCCAGCGATCAGCGACAGCTAATCGCAACGTTGTTTGGTGTAGATCAGTTCAGTGAATTTGTCCGTGGGTTTAACCCATCACTCGATCAAGATCTGATGCTTTCCGGACCAATGGCAGCTCAGTTGGTCGAACGGAGAAAGCAGGTAGCAGCTTCAGAGCAGGTAATTGCAGCACATCCGCAGAAAATAGCTTTGATTGAATTGCAGGAAAATGCGCTTGCGCAGCGCATATCCCCCGAAGCGACCTATCAGGCATGCGTTGAATGGCTGGAAGGTACACAACTTCAGCAGGGACGTCTGCCATATATTCAATCTCAACTTGATGCTGTCCCACCACTGGTTTATGGGATTACGCAATCCCGACTGGAAGCGCTTCTCGCTGAAGCATACCGTCTACATGGGAGTTGGCAAGAGACCTCAAGGGAACTTGCATCACGCGCGACCGAGGTATCGTATGCAAAACTGTATGAAGCAGTGCAGGCCTTAGCTGTCGGAGCAACCACCTGCCCTGCTTGTGGTACAAATCTTGATACCGTAGCAGAGGATCCTTTTATACGAGCGCGTACGGGACTTGAAGCCCTGGCGCAGTTGGCACAGATTCAGTTGCGGGAGCAAACATTACGAACAGAGCTGAACGAGTCTCTCCAGCTACTGTTGGAGGAAATACGTCGCACCGTAACGGCAGCAATCGCCGCATGCCCGGAAACCCTTCATGCTGCAGTACTGCCGGAATTACCCCAGACATCAGTTGGAGCGTGGCTTGAGTGCTGGGTTGAAGGAGAGAAACAGCCCTGGAACACACTCCTGTGCATTGCCAAAGAGATTGAGCATATCGATAAACAGTCCCTCGCAGTACATAATCAACGTGGTGCGTTGACCGAGGAGCGGGACCGTCTGATTCAGTATCGGTTCGAAATTGAAAGACTACGTACGCAGCGCACAGCCGCCAACGTTGAACTAGCTGCAGCTCAATCTAATCTGACCCAGTTCAATGACAATAATCGAGATCTGCTCCAAGCCATTGCTGAAGAAGAAACTGTCATAAAGTTAAATCAACGAATTAAGGTAGCTTACGACGGATTCCTACCGGAAATCCAAAGATACATGGCCGCACTACCTGGCATATTGCTTCAGGGATTGGGTGAACAGGCTCGGGATCTGTATAACGCTTTTAACCGAAGCGATGCACCTAGCGATCTGCTGCATGCACTTCATCTGCCAGTTGCTGAAAATGGCAAAATTGAAGTCGAATTCGCCGGTGAACCAGGCATTCGTTACGATGCGCTAATCATTTTCAGTGAGGGACACATCAAATGTCTTGGCCTCGCAATTCTGTTGGCCAAAAATATTGTCCAAGGATGCCCGGTGGTTATCTTTGATGATGTGGTTAATGCGATTGATGATGAGCATCGAGACGGTATATGGCGTACCTTCTTTGAAGATGGGCTACTGGACGACAAACAGGTCATCTTGACTTCCCATGCCGAAGAATTCCTCATCCGAATTCAACAGGAGTTAGGTGCAGCAAGGGCAGGAGCCATTAAGCGCTACAAATTCCTACCACACGATGGTGAACACGAACTGCGAGTAGACAGCAATCCACCGAGTAAGAATTACGTTCTGCTTGCGCAGCAGGCTCTAGATGGGGATGAAAAGCGTGAAGCTCTTCGTCAGTCACGTCCCGCCCTGGAAAGCCTTACAGACAGCCTTTGGTCTTGGATGGGCAGACGCGGTGACGGACGCATTGATATTAAACTCAGTGGACCACGTTCGCCTTGGGAATTGAATAATAAATGCTCTAAATTGAAATCGGCCGTCAATCGCATTGCAGGGCAGCATCCCGGGGCCCCGGCTGCAGTTGCTGCATTAGAAAGATTACTCGGAGTTAACGGCTCCAGCATTGAATGGGGATATCTGAACAGCGGCGTGCACGATTCACAGCGAGACCACGAATTCGACCGCTCCACAGTAAGAACAATAGTGGAGTCGATTGTGTCGCTTGATGCAGCCCTTAGCGCCATGAGAAATCAGTAAGTGATACACAGTGAAACTGGTGCCGGGTGGCGTCGCAATCAGCCTCCCTAAACGTAGCTTTAGCCGTTCAGATGCTTGCTGGCTTTCTCGATGAGTTGAATCGGGTTAGCCCCACGGTTCAACTGGAAGCTAGCGAGCAACTTACTTATGAATAACATCAGCAATGGCATTGTATCAATGATATTTTTTTACCAAATAAAAAGAAACAGATATGAAATAGCTGCAATACTACTCATGATAAGCATTGGACTGCTTAATTTGGGGTGGCTGAGTTTAAAGAAAATCCCTGAAACTCCGCCAGGATATTATGAAAATATCGTCATCGAACACCTGCAATTATTCACGAACCTGCGCAACGAGTATCATAATCAGCAACATGAAATGAAGAATGAAATGCTATCCAAAGAGCATGCGTCTATAGAAGTAGCTAGAATTGCATTAAAATTAAACATATCTGAATCCCGATATCTGGATTTTTGGGTAGCAGAGAGACCGATTATTATTGGTATGTTGAAACCTTTTGAAGAGTCAAAATATAGAAGCTGGTATGTACACCTTCCTCAAGAAACTCGAAAACTGGTTAACAACATAGCAGATAATCTACACGAGGTTTACCCCAAACTTGCGAAGTGTAATCAAAATGCGGCTAAGGATTATATGGCATTAGTTTCGGGACTGGAGGAACCGTCATCTCGCGATAAAGTATCTGCTGCTTTGGTTGCGCAAACCCGAGTAATAATGCGCAATATTTCTCAAGATCAGCATTCTCCATCAGAGATTTGCGATAGTGCAATGGTGTCATATTTTTCTTCGATTCAACTGTTATCGAGAACATATAATGAACTTGCAGATTCTTATCAAGAGCAACTAGAAGCGAATGAATTATTACGTAAAATAGTCAGCACGACATTATCCTTTCTTTTATTTTTAGTTTGCTATAAGTGTCGTGAAAACTTGATAAAAAAGGCAGCAAAATCACTGGGGGGATAATTTTTCCCAATCTATTGAAGTTACTGTTATTAGAGTAAGGATTTTTAGGGCTGATTAGGCATAAGATCGATTTTTAAATGGAATTTTATCAAGGTAAGCTTGTTAAAAATTTGTTTTTCAGAACTATACAAAAGAGATAAGAACAGTCTGGTAAGGTGGGCAAAAAAAACCAATATTCCGGAGTTCTTCTTCGTACAGATTAATATTTTTAATTAAGCGATGCACCACTTATTTTTGAAATATAAAAACTTCCTCTAAAGGTAATAATCTTTCACATCGCCAAATGAACACTATACCTGCCACCTATGCTTTATGGATAATTACATTCGTTAGTTCCTGTACTACAGAACCTCAAAGCCATATCGTAATAATTATTATTATCAAGAAACCAAGGGGTGATCCCCCCCTGATTCAATAAAAGAAAACAATAATACTTAACTTGAGAGTAACGTTCTTTTTTTACAGATTTATATCGGAGATAAAGGCTCCGAGCTGATACACTAAAACCATACTCCAAATACTTCAATCTTATTTTTTCTGAAATAGTCCGACTATTATTTTCCTCATAATAAATGGCCATCTCAGGTTCTTCATCATGTTCGCATGCAATATCAAATGCCCCCAGCGTTCCCAGCCAACTGCCTTGGGTTCCGCTAAACATACGTTTATGAAGATAATATTTATTTATATTCCCAAGAAAAACCTCTACATCCTTAATCGAAATATCGCCTTTACATTGAAAACTCACAAAAGATTGCCTCCCCTCCCCCATAAACCAGTCATCCACTAACCTTTTATAGTAATCAGAAATATTTTTTTGCTCTAAGGCAGACATTCTTGGGTCAGGAGATGGTAACGCAATCGTATTGTTGTTTTTTAGCGATAACATTACCGCTACCGCTCGTTGAAGTATCTTAAACTCGAAAAGCAAACATGCTCTGAGAAACAACAACGACACCCCTGACTCATTTTTTTTCGCATATGCGTCAATATTTAGAGAATATTTTCCACATGAGATAATACCAAGACTTACCAGCTCCCGATAAAACGCAAGAGGGGTCTCTGTATATTCCAATGCATAGCAGCATTCGACAAGACGATATCTAATGAGATAGGGTGTTGCTGATAATTCTAGATCTTGATCATTTACCAACTCTTCAACAGCTCTATCAATGAACTCACCCTGCACACCATTGTTCTCCGCAGCAGCGTATAACATTGTAAGACTAAAATTCCTCGCCGTTTGAGTACTCTTGTCATAAATAGTCCCTTCTTCAAAAAGCGTATTTGTATCGGACTGTTCAGAATACTCAGCAATGGCTGAAGAAAGTTTGCCATCTACAGATAGATAAATTTCCAGTGCCCCCAGCAGATAGTGCTTAGCTATCACAGCCTGTTTTCCCGTCATTCCAACTTCTCGCAGCATATTGTTGATTTTGAGGATAATGCGGGGATACCACTCTGCAATGGGATCTTTACATACCTCACTCATCACAACCTGAGTGAAGTGAAGGGTATCGATCACATCAAAAGCTGCTTTTTGGATAGGTGTTGTCGCTGGCATTTTTAGTGTCAAAAAAAGGAGCTCATAACTTGAAATTTTAGACACTAAAGAACTTCATTACAATCCCCTCCGTACACAAAAAACACCGGTGTTAGGTAAGAAAACAAAATATTAACTATTTAAAACAATGAGGTGACGTAATGACCTGTATTACCCCATCGGTAAAAATTCTGCGCATCAGCGCACTTGTGAAAAAAATTGGAATCAGCCGCTCAACAATCTATGACTGGCTAAATCCGAAGTCGCCACGCTATGACGTAACATTCCCTAAACAGCGCCGCCTGGGTATGCACTCTGTTGGCTGGATGGAATCTGAAATCGATAAATGGCTGGAGGAATGCTGCCCGCAGGTTTGAGGTCTGATTCGGCTTTGTTGAATAAATCAGATTTCGGGTAAGTCTCCCCCGTAGCGGGTTGTGT
>NZ_JACASJ010000172.1:0-5881 GCF_013391025.1 Enterobacter sp. SECR19-1250
ATGCGTGATCTGATCCTTCAACTCAGCAAAAGTTCGATTTATTCAACAAAGTCGTCTGATTCATATCCCTGTATCAGTTGTGACCAAATGGCATCACAACTGATACCGACAACTTTCTTTTATTTTCTTCTCTATGGAAACCACACAATGCAAAAGCATGATAATTTTCCTGTTGATCAGCTTCCTCCAGTTATTAGAAACACAATTTATGAAGTACACCAGATAACACAGGCACCTATACCTCTGATTGGTGCATCCGTTTTAGGCGCTATTTCCCTTGTTTGCCAAAGTCAGATTGATGTCATCCGTCCAGGAAATATTCGCGGGCCAGTCTCTCTTTTTCTGCTGACGCTGGCAGGCTCTGGCGAGCGTAAAACCACTGTCGATAATCTGTTGATGGAACCATTGAGACGTTTTGAAGAACAGCTGAACGAACATTATTTGGAAAAATATAGTGACTATTTGATAGAACTAAATGCGGTAAAAACAGAGATCAAAGCCCTGAATACTGAGCTGAGGGCACAAGTTAGGCGTAAAGAAGACACACTGGAGATAAAAAAAGCGCTCAACGCCGCGCATAAATCGCTCCCGGAGCCCCCTGTAAAATACAAAATGACATTCAATGACGCAACGCCAGCCGCAATTAAAGAATTTCTGTGTAAAGAGCGCTGGAAATCGGTGGGTATTATGTCAGACGAGGCAGGAGCGATATTCAACGGCCACACTCTGAACGATCTGCCTTTTATCAATAAAATGTGGGATGGCGGAAAATTTACCGTTGATCGCAAAA
The DNA here is from genome assembly GCF_013391025.1 of Enterobacter sp. SECR19-1250. NCBI lineage: Bacteria > Pseudomonadati > Pseudomonadota > Gammaproteobacteria > Enterobacterales > Enterobacteriaceae > Enterobacter > Enterobacter sp. SECR19-1250. The sequence continues at coordinate 791 of NZ_JACASJ010000172.1, forward strand.
ATGAGCCCGAGGCCACCATCCACGATGCCCGAATGACGCTGTCGCTGATGGTTCAACCGGAGGTGTTCACCGCCTATCTGGAACGGCGGGGAGAACAGGCTAAGGGTGTGGGTTTCTTTGCCCGCAGCCTGATTTGTTTGCCGACATCTACACAGGGCACCCGTCTGATCGAATCACCGGTTATCTCACGGGAACATCTGCCAGTATTCCATCGCCGCCTGATGGACATCGCGACTGAAAGCCTTACCCATAACGGGCAGGGACGAGAGGGCCTTTTATTTTCGTCAGACGCAGAAAAGTTATGGATTGAATTTCATAATCGCACAGAGAGCAGGACTGGTAGCAACGGTGATCTGGCCAGCGTCAGAGATTACGCATCAAAAGTTGCGGAGAACGTGGCCCGTGTTGCCGCATTACTGCATCACTTTTGTGGTTTTAAAAACAACATATCTACCGAAGTTGTTAAAGCCGCAATAGACATCATCAACTGGTACGGTAATCAATACATAGACCTTTTTGTTCATCCTGATGAATCTCAATCCTTTGAAAAGGATTTAGAGAACCTTTTTGCCTGGATACAGGATGAATGCCTTCGGTCGGCAGATTATAAATTTAGAAAAAATCGTATTCTTCAATCAGGGCCAAACCGGCTAAGAAACAAGGAAAGAACCAACGAATTACTCTACACACTGGTTGAACGGGAAAAAATCATTCTGGAGCAGTGGGGGAAAACCTGGTACATCCGTCTGAACCAGGCTAGTTCACTCATGGTAGCCTCGCCGAATAACTCTGTCTGGCGTTAGCCGTGAAATGTCGTATGCCGTGGATAAACATGCATTCCCGGCAGCAAATAGCTTGATAGCGCTCTCTTTGGCTTTACCAGAACAAGGCAAAGGACCAGTCCCTTTGCCTGAATTACATTACGTTCCCATAATAATCGAAGGATTGTTCTGGCTGCACCCAAAAGAACGTCCATCTCCATAGTGCTTTGTGAATTCTTTTGCTAGGTACATTGCTCTCTGACGTACTGCAGCATACTGGTCTTCATGCTCAGGACGTTTACGCTCTATCCAGCCACAGGGTTGTTCCGGAAAATGAACCTGGCCTGCATAGGCCTCCCAGGGTAATTTCAGCGCACTACACCAGGCTTTCTGGATTACATTCGCCAGTGAATCTATACCATTGTTGCATTGAGGCCGGTAATCTCCCAGTGTATAGAAGGTATCCTTGTTTACCAACAGCATCACATGGTAATGGCGGTTGTCTTCCACTTGGCCGTATTCTCTGCACCAGATATAACGTATGGACGTCAGATTCTTACAGGTAAGTCCTGCATGCCTTCGGGCAGTCATCTGAGCATTTGCATGGTATTTTAGCGAATCAAAGAAGCGCGAGATAACGCGCTCATCACGACGACCAGTACCGTCAGTCGGAAACCGCAAATCAAAACGAAATGTAGAAAGCCTGGGGTATTGATCAGTCGCTGCTGCCAGTGTTCGTTCTACGCCATCAGTGTATCGCGGATCGTATGTATATTTCGAATTCATAACTTTAGCCCTAGTATAATTTACATCTGTATTCCGAATAAGTTACAGATAAATATCATTCATTTTATAATAACAACCCCCAACGGAATTCAATATGTTTTCTGCATTACACACTCACCTTCTTTTATTTAATAATACCAATACGGAGCGACTTATTACCAAACACCGCCACCGGAGGCAATAGAAGCAAGCAAAACCATCGCAGAACACATCATTTTATTTTCTGGAGTTATTTCTTAAATAAAATAAATCACAGGAGAAAGCTAACCATTTACTCATAGGCATTTTTTGAGACTAACTCATCTCATATGCCAGACACGTAAAAAATTACATAAAGAATACACAGTCGCTTACTATGAGATTTCGGCTAAAACTGAAAATAAAAAAAATACAGATATATATCACCTTAACGACAACCATCTGGAGTTGTCGATAAGGAGGATAGTCTGGATATTACTGTATTACAGCGTCTCTTTGACGGGATGTATGCCCTGGCGGTGGAAGGTACCGCCGTCACGGACTCTGCCGCAGTGCTGGCCGACAGTTACCTTCAGAATGACATGAGTCGTATTGATGCGGCTGAATCGCTGGTGCTGTACGAGTCCCTGAAAGCCTGCGGCTCCGGCTTTTCTTGTGGTCTTACCGGTGGCGCGCTGCTGCCGCTGACCGTCACCGCCGACGTCTGCTCTTCGCTGTTCATTCAGATGCGGCTGTGTGCAGCCGTTGCCATCATCGGAGGCCATGACACTGCAGACCCACGGGTACGCCTGCTTTGCTGGGGCGCGCTGGCTGGGGATGCCTGCTCGGATGCCATCAGTGGCATCATCACCCGGTTACTGACCCGCGCACTGAGCCAGCCTCAGGCCGAGACCGCTCTGCTGACGGTGGTTCGCGATGCATTACTGCTGAAAAGCAGTCAAGTGTTACTCAGGGAAAGCCTGCTGCTCCCGTTACTGGGCGGGGTACTCAACGGTGGTGCCGCCTGGCTCGTCACCCGCCTGACGGGGCAACTCGCCATTCGTCTGTTTATTCCACCGGTAACTCCGCCCTGCGCAGCATAATCCTCTGTATTTCATTTTCGGACATCACCTGTCCGTCATTACTCGTATAACACGCTGATTTTCCTGACGCATCGGCCATGTCCTTACAGGCGGGTTTGTTATCGTTTTTGTCCTGACGATACAGACCTGAATGGAGGGCTAATGGCCGTTTATCGCGAAGATGCTGACCTGCGGTTTCTGGGGCGTTGTGAGAATGAGGATCTGGATTTACTGGTCAGCCTCATTACCCATGACCCACGGGACAAAACCCTGCGCTGGACGGAAACGCTGTCCGGCAGCGACAACTACAAACGTTTTTATCCAGCGCACCGTAATTACTGGCAGGAGATTGCCGCTGAAATCCAGACCTTTGGTGCCAGCAGTATTGCCAGTGTATTCCGGGGTGGGAAAGGCGTGCTGTATCGGGAAGTGTTATGCGATGTCTGTGACCATACGGGCGTGAAATACCGGAAGGAGGAAACCACCGAAGCCATTGAGCTTTCCCTGCTGATGGCGTTACTTGAAAAAAGTCTCAGTGAGATGTCAGCCGAAGAGTTGCAGGAGTTTGCTGACAGTATGGGCACTGAGCTGACCGTACCGACAGCACCGCTGATTTTAATGGCCATACGGACTGCCGTCCGAGCCTCGGGCTTTGCAGCCTTTCGCCTATCAGCAGTGATGGTCAGTACACTGGCACGAGTGATACTGGGGCGATCCCTGCCGATGGTGGCCTATCTGACACTGAGCCGCTCCATCGCCGTCCTGGCGGGACCGGTTGGTATAGCACTGAGCTCTGGCTGGCTGGTTGTTGATATGGCAGGCCCAGCCCGACGTGTCACGGTTCCGGCCTGCCTGCTGGTCGCCTGTCTACGTCAAAAGTATCTGCACCACTCACAGTAACCAAACGGAAATCCTTCACTATGTCTGCGGAAGAAAAACAACACGATCGCATGGCATCACGGCTGGCGATCATCATCAGTCGCCTGCTGATGGGGGAACAATTATCGGTACAGGCGTTGTCTCTGGAGTTTCAGATCTCTGAACGTACCCTTCGTCGGGACTTTCGAGAGCGTCTGAGTTGTCTGGAACTGACATACCGACAGGGAAACTGGTCACTGGCCCAGCCGCTTTCCGGCATTCACACCAACAGAGCGATCCTTCACTTTGCCCGTGCCACCAGCATAGAGCAGTTGTTTCCGGCAATGGATAACAAACTGATAGCGGTGCTGACCGACAGCAGCATCCCGTCGCCCTATATCGTCTGGCTTTCGCCTCCAGGGCGTAAACCGACACCCTTTGGTGGTTTCTGGCGCATTACACAGGCGATCCTCGACCGTACTTTACTGGACTTGACCGTGGATACAGAACAGTACCGCTGGTTCGCCCCCTATCGTCTGATTTATTTCGAAAACAGCTGGTATCTGCTGGGCGAATACCAGCAGCAGGCTTATGTCTTTCGCCTGGAAAGCATCGCAGATGTCTGTCTGACGAAAAGGCAATTTCTGCGCAGGCGGCAGATTGATGCACTGACCACCGATCCACGTTTTATTCGTTCTTTACCCCACTTTCAGTACTTGCGGAAAGTACTGGCTGATACTGCAACAGAAGGAAAACCATGAAAAAAATAACACTTTTACTAATGCTTCTAGCCTCCACACAGGCTGATGCAACCGTAAACCAGTGGACCAGAACCTGGGTTCAGGGTGTCACGGAATACCGCATACAGGGGAAAGATGGCGCTGAACTGCTGCTGACCTGTTCACCGGATGACAATGCGTTCGTGCAGTACACCGCGCCTGATGGCAAAACGCTCACCAGCGGCAATGATGATGGGCGCAGCGTTCAGGCACAGGTCGACAGCGGCGATACGTTCCTGATTAACGACACGTTTTCTGATGCCGGTGGCAGTAACTTCGAAGCGTTCTGGGATGCTGCCAGAAAATCCCATCGTATCCATATAACGGCGACCGGGCTGACCTCTGCCACCTTCACCTTCAGCAATGCCGCAAAGATTCTGCCTGAGTTTGATAAGTCAGGATGTCTGACCCGCATGTGAGCCTTTATTGCTTCAACAAAAATAAGGAAAAAATAATGAAAACAACAATGAGTGCCCTCGCCGTGGCACTGATGATTTCACCTCTACTGCACGCCGCAGAGGCCCCGATCAGGATTGGTCTTGAGCAGGTTAAAAATCCGTATTACCCGAATCTGCATCAGCAGCGTGTTCATGTTCAGTCGCTGACTGATAGCGTCACCATTAAGGATATTGTCATTAACCGAGGTAACTGCCCTATTCAGAAGATGCCCACGGTCTACGCAGGTAGTAGGCCTGTAGCACTGGTTCCATCAACGTTACCTTACGGGAAAGAGATTGCCGTCTACATTAAAGGCCCATGCAGTGTGGCGGAGATTAACGTCATCACCAGTCAGGGGGACTGGCTGATGAAGTACTAGGGAAGGTGCGAACAAGTTCCTGATATGAGATCATCATATTCATCCGGAGC
>NZ_JACASJ010000173.1:0-5714 GCF_013391025.1 Enterobacter sp. SECR19-1250
ACAACCCGCTACGGGGGAGACTTACCCGAAATCTGATTTATTCAACAAAGCCTTGCGGCATCCATCCGCTACGTGCTTCATCTATTTGCGCCTGACCAATCCCCAATTGTGCCGCCTGCTGGCTGACCGACGGATCGCGATCGATGGCAAAAAGAATACTTTCTTTTAAAGTTGTCGTCGGCACCGTGGCAAAACCCAACGCGCCGCTATTGGCATAGGTCGTTTTAATGCATGCCGAAATTAACACCAGCACTGCGGATAATCGAACCCACTTATAATTTCGCTCTCTCATCATTTATATCTCCCTGAGTCTTCGAATGGTTTAACCCTTTACCCAAAAAGAGGTATAGATAATCAGAAAAATATTATTAATCCCCCGTACTGAATTTCGGGTAATAGCTCCCCATACCCATTTCCATTGGAGATGAGAGCCGACCTTAGCCTAATATGAATTAAGAATTTGCTTACTTCTTAACTGATTCGCAGCATAACAAAATGTGGTATAGGCAACTACACCCACAATGTTAATGTGGTGTTACAATTAAGAAAAATCATGGGGTTTCTGGACAAACTCTTAAAAATGGCCTTTCAAATGAAACTAATAAAGTCATTGTTATTTAAGTGAAATTTAAAAATACCCGGATGTACATTTTTGCGTTAATTTCCACGCGCGTCAGACACAAAGATTTTCAAAGAAATGTCAACTTAAGTAGCGTCGCCCTATTTATTGGCATAAAAAGCCGTTAAAATTCATTTTTGCGGAATTTTATTGGTTTAAATAGTTTTTTAATAGGCCAACAAATCAGTAAAGCGAAGTTAACTGGTTACAAAATCCAAACAGCCAGATAAAACATCGTCATAACATATTGATTACCCTTAGAAACCGTTCACTTATATTTAATCAATAACAGCTCAATTATCACGCAACTGAACTAATGTGTGGTTGCCTTTTTCTCTGCGACAAAATGCTGTATTATGCGAACTATTGCGACATTTTGCAGGATTGCTGCCATGCACAAAACCGCGCGTCAAAAATATGTGCTCGACATCATCAGCGAGCAGGGACAGGCCAGCATCACTGAGCTGGCAGAAAAGCTGCAGGTCTCTGCGGATACCATTCGCCGCGATCTCACGGACCTCGAAAAACAGGGGCTGGCGCAGAAGAACCACGGAGGCGCTATCGCGCTCAATCTTTCGGCCATGAATCGCCAGGGCAGAAATACGCTCCTGCCGGCGACCAAGCAGCGGCTGGGAAAACAGGTGGCACAGCAGGTTCCGCCGGGCTCTACGCTGTTTCTGGATGCGGGCAGTACGGTCATGGCGGTGGCCACTTTTCTTCAGGGGCCGCTGACGGTGATCACCACCTCGCTGGATATCGCCCACGCTTTTAGCGACCGGGAGGATATCGAACTGATCCTGCTCGGCGGGAAATGGGATCAGAAGCAACGCCTGTTTGCTGGCGGTGCCACCCTCTCCCTGCTTTCACGGTATCGGGCGGATATCGCCATCCTTGGCGCCTGCGCCCTTCATTCATCACTCGGTCTGAGTGCCGGGACGGAAGCCGATGCAGAAGTCAAACGGGCAATGCTTGCTGCCAGCCAGACGCACTGGATCGTCGCAGACCACCTGAAAGTCAACCGCTGTGAGCCGTATCTGGTGTGCGGGTTAGACGAAATTCATCAACTGTTTTTAGATCGTCCCTGGCCTGAGCTTGGGGACCAGAGCATCGTGCCCGTCACGGTTTGCGCTCATTAACGTGGAGAAGGTCATGAGTAAAATGAAGACAATCAACATTGCGCTGATCGGGTATGGTTTTGTCGGTAAAACCTTCCATGCCCCGCTCATCCAGTCTGTGGACGGGCTTACGCTGGCGGTGGTTTCCTCCCGTGATGAGGAAAAAGTTAAGCGCGATCTGCCGGACGTGCAGGTGGTTGCTACCCCGGAAGAGGCCATTACGCACCCGGATATTGACCTGGTGGTGATCGCCTCCCCTAACGCCACCCATGCTCCGCTGGCCACGCTGGCCCTGAACGCCGGAAAACATGTGGTGGTGGATAAACCCTTCACGCTCGATATGCAGGAAGCGCGCGATCTTATTGCCCTGGCGGAGGAAAAGCAGCTTCTGCTCTCCGTGTTCCACAACCGCCGCTGGGACAGTGATTTCCTGGGCATTAAGGACGTTATCACACAGGGCACCCTCGGCAAGGTGAAACTGTTTGAGTCGCACATTGACCGCTTCCGCCCCGAAGTGCGCGTGCGCTGGAGAGAACAAAACGTACCGGGAAGCGGACTGTGGTTTGACCTGGGGCCGCACCTGATCGACCAGACGCTACAGCTCTTTGGTCTGCCTCACTCGGTTCAGGGGAATATCGCGACGCTGCGCGACGGCGCAGAAGTGAACGACTGGGCGCATGTGGTCTTAAACTATCCTGATCATAAGGTTATTTTGCACGCCAGCATGCTGGTCGCCGGAGGTACCGCGCGCTTTACCGTCCATGGGGATAAGGGCAGCGTAGTGAAGGCCCGTATCGATCAGCAGGAAGCCCAGCTGCTGACCGGCATCGTTCCGGGAAGTGAAACCTGGGGTGAGGACAGCGACAGTATGGTGTTCTTTGGGGCTGACGGCGCGCCGCAGACCATTACCACGCCGAAAGGCGATCAGCGCCAGTATTACATTAATGTGCGCGATGCTCTGCTCGGGAAGATTGCCAATCCGGTTCATCCTGTCGAGGCGTTAGCGGTGATGGCGGTACTGGAAGCGGCGGTGAAATCGTCAGAGACCGGGTCAATCCAGGGGCTGGCATTAACAGCTGAAGAGCGTGCTCTGCTGCAATAAAAAACGGGTTTTGTAGGCCGGGTAAGCGCAGCGCCACCCGGCGAGAAAGGCGGCAAAAGTGTTGAGGGCTATTGCCGCTTTTTCGGCATCATGCGCAGCAGCGTATTATCTTTCCAGAAATAGTGATGCATCAACGCCGCCGCCGCGTGCAGGCCAATGACAAAATAGCCGAGATTCGCCAGCGTCTCGTGCCACTCTTTTAGCCCATCAGCCAGGTCAAAGTTGGATTCCGCCGCGTGCGGCATGGCGATGCCAAAGGCAAACCAGTCGTTTCCACGGTTATACATCATCACCAGGCCAATCAGCGGCAAAGCAATAAACAGCAGATAAATCACCAGATGCCCCAGATGCGAAAGGCCTGTGATCATCGCTTTCGGTTTCGGCTCAATCGGCGGCGCGCGGAACTTCAGGCGCACCAGCAGACGTGTCACCATCAATACCAGGATAGCGATCCCGCATGAGACGTGGATCATATTGATCAGCGGTCGGTCGGTACGCGGAAAGAAGCCTCTGAACTCCATGGCGCAGTAGGCGACGATAACTAACAGAAACACCAGCCAGTGAATGCCGATTTGCAGGCCTGTATATTTAGTGCGCATGTGATTTTCCGATAAAAAACAGTTACCGTGCCAACATAACGACCTTTCCTTAAAAATTCATTAACTTTTCTGTATGGATTTTCAAATACTTCCCGGGGCATGAAGCATCTTCAATTGCTGCCCCGCCCCTCATGGTCTAAGCCTGGATAAGTTCAAACTGTCGCATCGACACGTTTACAGGAGAAAACCATGAGTAAAATTGGCATTAACGGATTTGGACGCATTGGACGCCTGGTACTTCGTCGCCTTCTTGAAACCCAGGACAGCAACACCGTCGTCGCCATTAACGACCTCACCTCTCCCAAAGTACTGGCCTATCTGCTCCGGCATGATTCTAACTACGGCGGCTTCCCATGGAGCGTGGATTTCACCGAAGACGCGCTGATTGTGGACGGTAAAACCATCGCGGTGTACGCCGAGAAAGAGGCCAGACATATCCCGTGGAAAGCCGCTGGGGTGGATATCGTCGTGGAATGCACCGGTTTTTATACGTCGGAAGAAAAATCCAGAGCGCATCTGGATGCTGGCGCCAAAAAAGTCCTGATCTCCGCGCCAGCAGGTGAGATGAAAACCATTGTGTTTAACGTTAACGACGACACCATTGACGCCAGTGATACCATTATCTCTGTCGCCTCCTGCACCACCAACTGCCTCGCCCCGCTGGCAAAAGCCCTGCACGATGCTTTTGAGATTAAAGTGGGCACCATGACCACCATTCACGCCTATACCGGTACCCAGGCGCTGGTGGATGGTCCGCGCGGGAAAGATCTGCGCGCCTCACGCGCGGCGGCGGAGAACATCATTCCCCACACCACGGGTGCTGCCAAAGCGATTGGCCTGGTGATCCCGGCACTCAGCGGCAAACTGAAAGGTCATGCCCAGCGCGTACCGGTGAAAACCGGCTCGGTAACGGAACTGGTCGCCATTCTGGGCAAAAAGGTCACCGTTGAAGAGGTGAATGCCGCACTGAAAAAAGCGACACAGGGGAATAAATCCTTTGGCTATACCGATGAAGAGATTGTGTCGTCAGATGTCATTGGCTCGCACTTTGGCTCGGTGTTTGACGCCACGCAAACCGAAGTGACCGAGGCGGGCGAACTGCAACTGGTGAAAGCCGTCGCCTGGTATGACAACGAGTATGGCTTTGTGACGCAGCTGGTGCGCACGCTTGATAAATACGCCGCACTTTAATAACGCTGACGGGTGGTCATACCATCCGTCGCTCTCCCTTACCGCATGGCTTACTCTTCATCATCTGTTTTCCAGAATAAAATTATTCACGAAATTTTTGAATCACACGTTAATTATCATTAGAACTTCTAAAATGAAGTTTTAAATATGCTTGCTTTAATTTCATAAACACTCCCAATAATATAAATCACAAGACAGGCAAGCGGTCTGTCAAAACAAATACCCCCTATGAAATTGTTAAGGAACAACAATGAAAAAAGTTATTTTGGCTTCATTAATTGCACTGGCCAGCGCATCAGCTTTCGCAGAACCTACCGCTGTATTAAAAGTACACGGAACGTTGACCAATGCGGCGTGTACGCCTTCTATCGGCAACGGCGGGGTCATTGATTACGGCTATATTCGCCTCGGAGAACTTTCTGCACTGGAAAATAATAATTTGGGACAAAAACAGGTGCCTGTCACCATTACCTGTTCTTCGCCAACCAAAGTGGGCTTTACCATTCTTGATAACCGTAGCGACAGCAACGCGCGGCTGCCGGTTGATATCGGTAAAAACTTAAACCAGTCGGTGAAATATTATACTTACGGCGTGGGTACCACGTCCGAAGGCGTAAATATTGGTGACTACGGCATGTGGATGACGGATGTCACGGCAGATGGCAAAGTCGTAGACCCGATTGTCAACAACCACGACTGGAATCCTGATATCTGGAAAAAAAGCGGTATTCCGCGTAGTGATGCGTTCCAGACCGTCGCCTTTGCTGATACAGGGACCACCGCACCGTTGGCTATCACCACAGCTAACTTTAACTTTGTTACTAATCTGACGATTCGTGACACTACTGCGCTGGCGATTACCGACGATACTCCTCTCGACGGTCAGGCGACGATGACCCTGGTATATCTCTAATCATATAATTTGCTTATACCGGTTCAGCGTAACCCTGAACCGGTACTTTTTTCCCGTTATATTCACACAACAAATAAAAAGTCTTCTTTTATTTGTCGCTTTCGCATATCTTTAGTTTTTCGGTAATGACTCCAACTTATTGATAGTGTTTTATGTTCAGATAATGCCCGATGAC
>NZ_JACASJ010000174.1:0-5709 GCF_013391025.1 Enterobacter sp. SECR19-1250
AGCATAGTACCGGGAAGGAGGGAGTGACCATCTCATTAAATAAAGCACGCTAAGCTGTGGAAGCCCCTGCCAAGCTCGTTCCACCTTGCAACGACGCAATCAGCGGACACGAAACATTCCCCTGCCGCGAATGGCAGGCGCACACCAGGTCAGACAGCACAGCCTCCATGCGCGCCAAATCGGCCATCTTCTCGCGCACGTCTTGGAGCTTGTGCTCGGCCAGGCTGCTGGCCTCCTCGCAGTGGGTGCCATCGTCGAGCCGCAACAGCTCGGCAATCTCGTCCAGACTGAACCCCAGCCGCTGTGCCGATTTCACGAATTTCACCCGAACCACGTCCGCCTCCCCATAGCGGCGGATGCTGCCGTAAGGCTTGTCCGGTTCCGGCAACAGGCCCTTGCGCTGATAGAAGCGGATTGTCTCCACGTTGACCCCGGCCGCCTTGGCAAAAACGCCAATGGTCAGGTTTTCCAAATTATTTTCCATATCGCTTGACTCCGTACATGAGTACGGAAGTAAGGTTACGCTATCCAATCCAAATTCAAAAGGGCCAACGTATGTCTGAACCACAAAACGGGCGCGGTGCGCTCTTCGCCGGCGGGCTGGCCGCCATTCTTGCATCGACCTGCTGCCTGGGGCCGCTAGTACTGGTCGCCCTGGGCTTCTCCGGTGCTTGGATCGGCAACCTGACGGTGCTGGAACCCTATCGACCGTTGTTCATCGGCGCGGCGCTAGTGGCGCTGTTCTTCGCCTGGAAGCGGATTTACCGGCCCGTGCAGGCATGCAAGCCAGGTGAGGTCTGCGCGATTCCGCAGGTGCGCGCCACCTACAAGCTGATTTTCTGGATCGTGGCCGTGCTGGTCCTGGTCGCGCTTGGATTTCCCTATGTCGTTCCATTTTTCTATTAACCAGGAGTTCATCATGAAGAAACTGTTTGCCTCCCTTGCCCTCGCCGCCGCTGTTGCCCCGGTGTGGGCCGCCACGCAGACGGTCACCTTGGCCGTTCCTGGCATGACCTGCGCGACTTGTCCTATCACCATTAAAAAGGCCTTGAGCAAGGTCGACGGTGTTAGCAAGACCGAGGTCGACTTCTCAACCAAGCTTGCCGTCGTAACGTTTGACGATGCGAAGACCAACGTCCAGGCGCTTAGCAAGGCGACGACGGATGTAGGCTACCCATCTGAGCTGAAGAAGTAAGGCAACAAATAACGGCAGCATCGCTAGAACCACGGCAGAGATGCCGCTCAGGCGATTCTGCCGGTCGTCATCGCGTGAGCAGCCTGTAAACGACCCACGGAGCCTGTTCCCTGAAGCGCACAACCGATTCAGTGACCGAGGCGTCGTACTAGTTGGCTTGGGCACAACGGATAAAAGAGAGAGCGGAATGCAAGAGTTAAACGAAGTTGGTTTGAGCGTGGCGGGAATGACTTGCCCAAGTTGTACAAGGCACGTTGAGGACGCGCTGCTGGCGGTCCCCGGCGTAACGCGAGCGGCTGTCGATTATCCATCGAACAAGGCGCAAGTCACAGGCAATAGGCTTGACGTGTCCGCGCTCGTAGCAGCAGTGGGCGCCCTTGGTTACGGTGCTACGCCTACAGACGAATTTGAAAGCAAAGAGCGCAGTGTTGAACAGCCAGGACTCCTTGGCAAAGCCGCCCAGTGGCTGAGCGGCGAGCGCGCGGTGGAGAAACCGGCAGGTCAGCTGCATGTGGCGATCATCGGTACTGGCGGCGCCGCTGTGGCAGCAGCGCTGAAGGCAGCTGAAAACGGTGCCCGTGTCACCCTGATCGAGCGGGGAACTATCGGCGGCACCTGCGTCAACGTGGGCTGCGTCCCTTCTAAGATCATGATTCGGGCAGCGCATATCGCTCATCTGCGACGCGAAAGTCCTTTTGACGTGGGACTGTCGGCAACGCCCCCAGTTGTCCTGCGTGACCGTCTGCTGGCGCAACAGCAGGCCCGTGTGGACGAGCTGCGTCATGCTAAATATGAAAGCATCCTCGAAAGCAATCCGTCGATCAATCTGGTGCGAGGCAGCGCCCGATTCAAGGATGGCCAAACGCTTATCGTGGAAGCGGCAGAAGGTGACACTCGCGAAGTGGCCTTCGATCGCTGTCTCATTGCCACTGGTGCAAGCGCTGCCATCCCGCCGTTGCCTGGTCTTGCAGGAACGCCATATTGGACGTCCACCGAAGCCCTGGTTAGCGAAGCCATTCCTAAACGGCTGGCAGTAATTGGCGCCTCGGTCGTAGCACTGGAACTGGCACAAGCGTTTGCGCGCTTGGGCAGCGAGGTGACGGTCCTGGCCCGGCGCACCTTGTTTGCCAGTGACGACCCTGCCATTGGCGAGGCCGTGACTGCAGCTTTCCGTGCGGAAGGCATCACGGTGCTGACACAGACGCAGGCGAGTGCCGTGACCTATTGCGACCGCCAATTCATCCTGACGACCGCGCAGGGCGAGTTAAAGGTGGATCAATTGCTTGTTGCCACCGGCCGCACGCCAAATACCGCAAGCCTGAATCTCGAGCGCGCAGGTGTGACGTTTGACTCGCAACATCGCATCCTGATCGATCAAGGCATGCGCACGAGTGCTTCGAACATTTACGCAGCTGGCGACTGCACTGACCAGCCTCAGTACGTCTACGTTGCAGCCGCGGCTGGTACCCGGGCTGGCATTAATATGACCGGCGGCGACGTAAAGCTCGATCTCGACGCCATGCCGGCAGTCGTGTTCACCGATCCGCAAGTTGCCACGGTAGGCTACAGTGAAGCAGAGGCCCAGCGCATTGGTCTGCAAACCGAAAGCCGTACGCTCACGCTCGACAATGTGCCGCGTGCACTCGCCAACTTCGATACCCGCGGCTTTATCAAGCTTGTTGCTGAGGCAGGGTCCGGACGCATTCTCGGAGTCCAGGCTGTGACACCGGAAGCAGGCGAAATCATCCAGACTGCCGCGATTGCCATCCGGGCCCGCATGACCGTCCAGGATCTGGCTAACCAGCTTTTCCCTTACCTCACCATGGTTGAAGGTCTCAAACTGGTGGCACAGACTTTTTCGAAGGATGTGACACAGCTATCGTGCTGTGCCGGCTAAACCTTGGGCACCAAAACAGGGACAGAGGAGTTTTTATGTTTTGTGACATCAGACTTAAATTACGCCGTGTACGCGCGTGCTTGACGATCGTACTGGCAAGTACCGCAACGTTAGGCATGCCAAACCAAGCGTTGGCGGCTTATGATTTTTCTAAGCTCGGCGCCGCGATTGAAACATTGTCGCCAGAGACCGTCAGTGATTGGGAAAAGAAGGCCAGGGCTGGCGATGCCATGGCTCAGAACATCATGGGTCTTGCGTACAAATGCGGTATGGGCGTAAAGCAAAACCACGCGGCATCGATCCAGTGGTTCCGCAGGGCGGCCGAGCAGGGTGAAGCCGATGCACAGTTCAACCTCGGGCGCCTCTACGGAAGTGAAGTCGACGGTATGTATAAGAATGGGCGTGCGGCTCCTGCCAACGATGCAGAGGCTTTCAAGTGGTACCGCCTCGCTGCCGAGCAGGGACACACGCAGGCTCAAGTCAGGCTGGCCCAGCTGTTTGCAAAGGGTCTTACCGACATCGCGCCCGACCAGGTGCAGGCATACCAGTGGATGAGTCTGGCCGCAGCGTCGGGAGAACCGACAGCAGCAAAAGTCGTTGCAGACTATGCAGCTCAAATGAAGCCCGAACAGTTACAGCAAGCCCAGCTGCTGGCCGAGGAATGGCAACGCCGGCAAGGCACAAAGTAATTCGTCTTTGTTAAGCGCAGGACGTAACCGCCGAGTAAGGTTTATCCCGGTTGATCGCTGCCCGATATAACAGGTGGAAAATGGACAAGACTATTTATTCCAAAAAGATTGCCGAAAGCCTTTCATCTGGCAATCATCCTAAAGAGTTCGCAACGCTCTTTGTCGCGCTGCTCCGACAGCTAGCGATGGGGGGACCTGTATCACGCGAAAAGCTCGCCGGCGCACTCGGATGGTCTGGAGCGAGAGTTGCAACGGTACTTGAGCAGGCACCTGGTACGGAATATGACGACGAGGCCAATATCATTGGACTGGGGCTGACACTACGTGAAACCTCTCACGTTTTTGAGGTGGATGGCCGTCATTTGTACACATGGTGTGCGCTGGACACCTTGATGTTTCCCGCCTTGACCGGCAAGATTGCCCGTGTCACTTCCCGCTGCGCCGCCACCGGTAGGCCGATCACTCTCACCGTTGCACCAGAAGCAGTGCTTCATGTCGAACCGGCAGAAGCAATGGTTTCACTGCGAACTCCGGATACTTCGCCCGACATTCGTTGTTCGTTTTGCTGTCATGTGCATTTCTTTGCGTCTCCGTCTATTGCAAATTCGTGGGCTTCGACCCACCAAGGGATTGAGGTCGTGCCTGTCGAGAGTGCGTTCGACCTTGGTCATGATGTCGCGCTTAAGCTGCTAGAGGACTGCGAGGAAAGCCCAGTATGAATGCGTACTCGATATCGAAGCTGGCTGATGATGCTTGCGTCAGCGTGCATGTCGTGCGCGACTACATGATACGCGGCTTGTTGCACCCTGCTCGGCGAACCGAAAGTGGCTATAACATTTTCGATGACAAAACACTCGGAAGGCTGCGGTTTCTCCGCGCAGCCTTCGAGTCCGGAATTGGGCTCGACGAACTGGCGCGACTTTGCAAAGCATTGGACGCAGACGATAGCGAAAGCCTGGACCGATGCGTCGAGCGCGTGCGATGGAAGATCGACGTGCGTCGAACAGTTTTGACTGTCGTCGAGGCCTCTTTGAATGAAATGGCGGCCGGTGCAGCTACTTGAGGTCCGGCCGGTAAAAGCGTTGGAATTAGCCACTTCGTATATAATATATTGATTAATATAGCTTTTTCGATGAATGTTTGACTAAAGCCTTTATCGCGACAGTGACTCCTGAAGCTGCTTAAACTGCCCCTGAATCACCGCTTTTTCCTGAAGAATCAACTTGTTCTCATCGGACAGAACTTCCGCTCTATTCTGAGAGGCTTTCAGATCCGTTTTGGTGACCTCTAATGCTTGGGATAGTACGGCCACCTGCTTATCGGCATCTGCTTTCTGGCTTGCGAGTGCGGCAATATTATCCGCCAATTGTTTGCTTTCATGCTTCCGCTCCCGGTTTTTTGCCGAGGCGTCGTTAAGTTGATGCTCCAAGTTCTGGATATCGGCCACTTGCCTATCCAAGGTGCTTTTGTGCATCGCATTGGCCTGTTCGAGCTCATGCGTTTGTCGTTGTAATTGCGCATTAGTGTCTATCAGCTCGGACGCTCTTGACTCGGCTTGGATGAGCCGGTTTTGCAGGTCTTGAATCTGGTCTTTCAGGCCCCGGTTAACCATCTGGAATTGCTCGCGCTCCTGCTGCCGGTCTTCGGCGGTGCGTTGCTGGTAGGGGGCACCTCAGAAAACGGAATCTATGGTCACTCCCGTTTTTGCAACACCGATTTTGACGACAAGTTGGCTTGCTTGAATCTATCCGGCGTCTGAATGGGATTTTATTCCCGCGCCTTGATGAGTTCCGCGCCTGATGAACCTCCAGAAAATATACGGCTTCAATGAGCCTTTCCGTTTTAGGGGTCGGTTCCGGCTGAGGGCGAAATTACACCCTAAGCGTTAGCTCTGTGTCGTTGCACGATGTCAGCGACGGTATTCTTGC
>NZ_JACASJ010000175.1:0-5670 GCF_013391025.1 Enterobacter sp. SECR19-1250
ATGCGTGATCTGATCCTTCAACTCAGCAAAAGTTCGATTTATTCAACAAAGTCGATACACGCCCGAATCGCCCGCAGGTGATCCAGTCGTGTGATGTTTTTGTGGATGCGCAGGGAATTATTTACAGCACGGATTATAACGGCGGGTTGTCGGTGATTGAATATTGGGGCTGAAAGGGAATGGGGAACTGAAATATATTTATTAGGTGAATGCTTATATTTATAGATTCTTAAAATAAACGCGCCGACTTTATCTTTAAGTCCTGATACGTACTATGGCTCTTTTTTTATTCAAGGATGAATTTAATGAGCCTGAAAAAATGTGCAGCCTGGTTGCAAATAGCACTGCAACTCCTTCCGCCGTCGTTATTTTCGCTGGGCGCGACGCCCGTCGTCGCGCAGGATAAGGTAGCCGAGCCGCAAACCACCGAGCGGGTAGTGGCACAAACCGCAGTGCAGGCGGGGTCACTGTTGGAGAGCGGCAGTGGCCGTTCTGTCGCCAGCGCACAGGTGAGATCGGTCAATGTCGATAAAACCCGCATTGTTGCCAATAACAGCGACAGCGTAACGTATACCGCGCAGGTCGCAGATAACAGCAATCATCCGCTTGAAGGCGTGACGGTTAACTGGACGGTGAAGCGGGAAGATGGCACGACCGCAGGAAGCAAAACCTCGGTTACCGACGCAGCCGGAAACGCCACGTTGTCGCTGTCGTCAGCAAAAACGGGCGTTGCCTGGGTTTATGCTGATGTAAATCAGCAGAATGCGGTGAAAGCGGAAGCCGTAACGTTTGTCGCAGACACCAGCACGCAGCGTATCGCCGCCGTGGTGGCCGATAAGCAACAGGCCGTGGCCAACGGCAGCGACAGTATTACCTGGACGGCGCAGGTGCGCGATCTACAGGGTAACGCCATTTCGGGCGTAGAGGTTAACTGGTCGGCAGATAACCCAGACGTTAAGCTCGCCGCCAGCAGTACGCGGACGGATTCGCAGGGCAATGCCTCGCTGGTGGTTACCTCGCTGAAATCAGGCAACGTTGTAATCACGGCTCAGACCGCTGAAAGCGCACCCGTTCGTGCTGACAGCGCAACCTTCACGGCCGATCTCACGACCGCGAAAATGACGGAGATGGCCGCCGACAGCGTAACGGCGGTAGCCAATGGCACCGACGGTATCACCGTGCGCACTACCGTTGTGGATGCCAATGACAACCCGGTTGACGGAGCGAAGGTTGGCTGGGCGGTGAGCCCTTCCGGCGCGACGTTGTCCGATACGAGCAGCGTGACGAATGCATCGGGTGAGGCGAGCGTGACCTTACGTTCTGAAACCGCGGGGGAATATTCTCTTCAGGCCACGTTCGGCAGTAACACGTTACGCGTGACAAAACTGACCTTCACCGGTGACACCACCACGGCAAAGCTGGCTACCCTCACGGCGGATAAAACGACCGGCATTGTGGCTGACAGCGATACCGTACTGTTAACCGCAACCGTGGTGGATAGCCATCAGAACCCTGTACCAGGCGTTGCCGTTAACTGGAGCAGCAGTGATGCGGCTGATGTGACCCTGACACCCGTTTCAGCAATGACTAATGCGCAAGGGCAGACTGAAACGCGCTTCTCATCGCGCAAAGCGGGCAACATGACGGTTACCGCGACGGTGAATGGTAGCGGTCAGACGCTTACTCTCTCCGTGACCGGTAATCCGGCGACAGCGCAATTTACGAGCCTGAGTCCGGATAAAAAAGAGGCGGTGGCTGACGGGAACGCGACCATACGCTGGACCGCCACCGTCGAAGACGCCAACCATAACCCGCTTAGCGGTGTGGATGTGGCGTGGCGTGTAGATAACAGCAGCGTGAAGCTTGCCAGCGCCAGCACAAAAACCAACGAAGCGGGTCAGGCGGTTGTAACGGCGTCAACGACAACGGCCGGAACGGCAACGGTTAGCGCAACAGTTGTCGGTTCAACGGCGGCGATAAACGCGGAGCCGGTAACATTTATTGGCGATGCGACTACCGCCAGGGTTGAGAGCCTCAAGGCCAGTTCTGACCACGCGGTAGTCAACACCGACCGCATTACCTACACCGCAGTGGTGAAAGACGTAAACGGTAATGCCGTCAAAAATGCGACGGTCAACTGGAACACCACGCTTAATACCCTTTCAGCGCAAACCAGTGTGACCAATGGCAGCGGCGTGGCGACCGTGAAGCTGAGTGGCCCGGATACCGGTACGGCAAAGGTGAGTGCAGAGAGTAATAACACCACTAAAACCGATCAAACGGTTGTGTTTATTGCCAGCTATTCAGCCATGTGGAGCGTTACCGGTTCGACAAGCGCATTCAGTACGGGCGCAATATTTGGCTTCCCTTCGCTTGGGTTTGTGGCAACGGGAAGTACGCAGGGGCCGACGTCCCTGGTATGGACCGCCGAAGGTTACAGCACGCTTGTCGTGCCGATGAAGGACGAACAAGGCAATACCCGGGACGTGAAGATTCGCGCGCAGCGCAGATCGGATTGCTCCACCCGTCCGTTCAATGTGGCGGTTCTGTGTAGCAGTTGGGAAACCACAGGCTATAGCGCCAGCCTTAAGTATGTTGAGGCCGATAACCCGGATCTCCCGAGCGGGGTTTACCGTGGGGATATCAAGTTTGCCGGTAAAGACTGGCATTCATCGTGGTCTCTCGATTACACCGTGACCACCACGCTCACCAAAAACTGATGCAAAAACCTCCCGAAAGGGAGGTTTTTTTTAACTGTACTGGCGCACTCTTGCCACCAGCTCTTCCACGCTGTCGATGCGATCGGCAATCACAATCAGCGCTTTACCCAGCGTGATGGCGTGGCGTAGACATTCGTGGCGCATCGCGTCGTCCTGAATGGTATCGATGTCCGCGACGTGAGACAGCCCCACACTGCGGCGGATCAGCTCCGTTCCGCAGAAACCAATGGTATCTCGCCAGACCTTTTTCAAAAATTCAGAGGCATAGCCCGGCGCACTCAGCGCGGCATCCCGGGTTTTCTCGTGCGCCAGCGCCTGGAAGCGCTCCGCAAAGGTATTCCATAACGCCTGAATGTCGATCAGACGCTGTTCCCGGGCGGCAGCGGCATCGCGGATGCCTAAATGCCCCGGCAGGCCACAGAAGTTCAGCAGCAGGTTGCCGATGGCGGTGCCCACGTCAAACCCAATCGGGCCAAAGTAACCGAATTCGGCGTCGATCGCTTTCAGGCTACCCTCGGCCACGAAAATCGATCCGCTGTGGATATCCCCGTGCAATAGCGCTTCGGCGTGGGAGAAGAAGCGATGCTTCAGGGAGGCCACGGCAATTTTCAACTGGGTGTCATCGCGCAGGGCGGCGACATCGTTTTCCAGCTCAGCCGGATAGTTGTTGCGCTCGTGGATCTGGTACGGATCGTTAAAGAACAGATCTTCAGTGATCTCGCACATCTCCGGGTTAATGAACTGGGCAACCTGCGCTTTTTTATCGTGCGGGTGCAGGTAAAAATCGCTGGTGTGGAACAGCGTGTGCGCCAGGTACTCCCCCAGTTGACGCGCAGCCTGCGGGTAGGCGTTATTCTTAATCAGCTCCCCGCGCCAGATGCGATGGTCGGAGAGATCTTCCATCACCATGATCGCCAGTTCCGGGTCAAAATGATGAATTTTCACGGTATGCTGCGGGCTGTGCTTGTAATGCTCCACCAGCGTTTGCGCCTCAAGACGGGCGCGGTCCAGCGTCAGCGGCCATGACTCACCGACGCAGCGAACATATGGCAGCGCCTGTTTTACGATGATGCGGCTCACGCCCTGAGCATCGAAAATTTTGAAGACCAGATTGAGGTTGCCGTCGCCTACTTCCTGCGCCTCTACCAGTGATGATGGATTATCAAGGCCGCCAAACTGCCTGGCATACTCCACGGCGTCCTGGGCGGTAAAGGTACGGTATTGCGACATTGCCTGCTCCTCACTGATTTGCGAATAAAGACATTTAGACGTCTATACATCTGGATTTCATCCTGACACAATGTGCTACAACAACGCAACAGGGAATTAACGACATGCAGACATTACAGACGACCAGCCTGCGGGTGGCGGATAATCAGCTCTTTATTCTCGACCAACAGGCCCTTCCGCAGGAGAAACGCTGGCTTGACGCCTCAACGGTTGAGGCGCTGGTGGGGCATATTCACGCCCTTAGGGTGCGCGGTGCGCCGCTGATTGGTCTCTCTGCAAGTCTGCTGCTGGCGCTGCTGGCGGAAAAGGGGAAAAGCCGCGACGAGCTGGCGCTGGCGCTGGAAACGCTGCGCGCTGCCCGCCCAACGGCGGTCAACCTGATGAACAATCTCGACCGCATGAAGCAGGCGCTCTGGCAGGAAGATTTCGTTCCGGCGCTGGTGACGGAAGCTCTGCGACTGATTGACGAAGACAGGCAGCTTTGTGACGCCATTGCGACAGCGGGCAGCGCGCTGGTGAAGCCCGGTAGCCGCCTGCTGACCCACTGTAACACTGGCGGTCTGGCAACCGCAGGCGTCGGCACTGCGCTGGGTGTTATTGCTCGCGCACATGAGGAGGGCAACGTCAGCAACGTCTGGGTGGATGAAACCCGTCCGCTGCTGCAGGGCGGCAGGCTGACCGCGTGGGAGCTCGGCGAGCTGGGCGTGCCGTATCAGCTGATTACCGACTCCATGGCCGCCAGTCTGATGGCAAAAGGGGAGGTGGATGCCGTGTGGGTGGGGGCAGATCGTATTGCCGCCAACGGCGATGTGGCGAACAAAATCGGCACCTATTCCCTGGCGGTGCTGGCGAAATTTCACGGCATTCCGTTCTATGTCGCCGCCCCGCAAACCACCCTCGATCCGGCGTGCCCGAACGGTGAGGCGATCCCGATTGAGCAGCGCGCGGCCAGTGAAGTAACGGGCGTGGCGGGAAGCTTCGGCGCGGTACAGTGGGCACCGGAAAATGCGCAGGTTTACAACCCGGCGTTTGACGTCACCCCAGCCTCGCTGATTAGCGGCTGGGTACTGGATACGGGCGTGGTCACGCCGGAAGCGGTAGCAAACGGAAAATTCGCCTGAGTCCGGCTATCCTTGTAAGGGGTTCCCCTGAGAGGACAACATCGTGACGCTCGATCCCGAAACAGACTTAAAACTGGAACGCGTGGTGGATGCACCGCGCGACCTGCTGTGGCTCTGCTGGACGACGCCAGAGCACATCAAAAACTTCTTTATTCCTGCCCCCCATAAAGTGACCGAATGCGACCTCGACCTGCGCGTGGGTGGACGGTTCAATACCGTTTTCGACGTGGACGGGCAAAGGATGGATAATAAAGGTGTTTTCCTGGAAATCGATCCCGGCAAAAAGCTGGTTTTTACCGACGGCTATACCGAAGGGTGGAAACCAGCCGAAAAGCCGTTTATGACGGCGATTTTGTTGCTGGAAGATCTTGGGGAGGGCAAAACCCGCTATACGGCGATTGCGCGCCATCCCACGAAAGAAATCCGTGAGCAGCATGAACAGATGGGCTTCCATGAAGGCTGGGGGATCGTGCTGGATCAGCTGGTGGGGTATGTGAAGGGATTGAAGCATTGAAGATAAAGCGGCCTGATGCCCTCACCCCAGCCCTCTCCCAAAGGGCTGAGGGATCCCCAGTAATATGGTCATGCAACCATGACCA
>NZ_JACASJ010000176.1:0-5627 GCF_013391025.1 Enterobacter sp. SECR19-1250
TGCGTGATCTGATCCTTCAACTCAGCAAAAGTTCGATTTATTCAACAAAGTCCCTTTCCCGTAATGACAGGCATTGTTTAAGGTGATAAATTGCCCACCTGTTAACTACTCATAAAGTTTCTCTGATAATTACTCGTTGATTTTTTTTGCTTCCATTATTGCGAAACAACATCCATTTGTCTGTTTTAATTAATTTTTAATAAAAACGCACTACTATGACATCACAATCCTGGCGGTCTTTGGTCAACAGCAAATATCAATTATCGTTACGTTTATTTTTATTTTTGAACGCAACCTCAGCGGTGTTCTCGGTAACAAATCCGCTCTATTCTGTTCAGCTGTTATCTTTCCCCCTGCTGGCTATTTTTACGCTCAGCACCGGATTGCTGCTCTGGCACTGGCAAAAGAGTACCCGCAAGATAAATATTCCTGTGGTTTCAGCGATATTCGGTATTTTATGGGCCTGGCAAATCGCCTCAAAATTTTCGTTAATTACGCAGGATCGGGCGACATATTTGATCATGGCGCTATTAACGGTGCTTTTTATCGGTTCGCTGGCATTCGCCATTAATATCAAGGCGTTTACGCTCCACTCATTACCCGCATTTATTGTCTGCCTGTGGTTAAGCCCCTCTGAACACTGGTTGAGAATGATCTACTCTTTCATTCTTCCGGTCGTGGCTATCGGCGTTCACCACGTACTACAAAGACGTAACGATCGCTTCGCTCAGGAACTTCTCTCCCGGTTACTGGAAGAACGAGAAACCCTGACCGATCTCAGCATGATGGATCCACTTACCGGCCTGTATAACCGTCGCGGCTTGCAAAGCCGACTGGAGAATCTGCCTGCGGTAGAGAACGGCGAACACTTTGTCCTGCTAATGGATATCGATCACTTCAAGGCCTATAACGACCACTACGGCCATATGATGGGTGACCAGGCGTTAATCCGTGTCTCGGCAGCCATTCGTGATGCCGTACGCTCGCGGGATATTGTGGCGCGGTTTGGCGGAGAAGAGTTTATGGTACTGCTGACGAACATCTCGCTGGAACATGCCCGCCAGACGGCAGAGCGCATTCGTCAGAAAGTGTACGACTTAAAAATCCCCCACATGTTCAATGAGCGCGTTGCGACTAACGTCACCATCAGCATTGGTATTGCCATTTTTGAGAATGAAGACGCAGAAGGCGCGCTGGAAAAAGCAGATAAAGCCCTCTACGAAGCAAAGCATCTTGGGCGGAATAACATTCTGCTCAGCGAAGAACTACAGGCGGTTTAAGCACAGCATTCTCTCTCCAGGACAAAAGTCTTGCCATCGGTATGAGCAATAGTTAGGATTGGCAATCATTATCATTTAGATTTCTATCTATTATGGCCACTCATACCGTACAGACTGTTGAACCCCTCCTCTGGCGAGCCCGTCTCACCACGGGAGACTCTTCGCTTGCGGAAGCCATACGCGAAAAGATAGCGGCAACCCGTGCCCATCTGCTGGACTTTATCAAACTGGATGAGCCGCATCCGCACCACGCGATGACACTGGCACAGTGGCAGCAGCCGGCAAAACGCCAGTCGCTGCTGGCAACCTATTCTGACCATATCTATCGCAATCAACCCACCCTTACGCGGGAAAATAAGCCCCTGCTCTCTCTCTGGGCGCAATGGTATATCGGCCTGATGGCGCCTCCGCTCATGCTGGCATTGCTCACCCAGGAGACCATGCTGGATCTCTCCCCGGAGTATTTTCACGTTGAATTCCACGAGACGGGGCGTGCGGCCTGCTTCTGGATCGATCTTCACGAAGACCCAACGGCCATGCATCTTTCTGCCACGCAGCGGATGGAGCGGCTCGTGACCCGCGCCCTGATGCCGGTAGTGAATGCTCTGGAAGAGACAGGTGAGATCAACGGGAAGCTTATCTGGAGTAATACCGGCTATTTAATCCACTGGTATTTGACGGAAATGAAGCCCCTGCTCGGTGATGAGAAGGTGGATGCCCTGCGTCAGTCCTTGTTCTTTACGAAACAGCTTGCGGATGGCCGCGATAACCCGTTATTCCGTACCGTGGTGCCGCGTGACGGGCTTCTGGTGCGCCGCACTTGCTGCCAGCGCTATCGCCTGCCGGACGTTCAGCAGTGCGGGGATTGTACGCTGAAGTAGTCAGGACCGGCCTGATGCCCTCACCCTGGCCCTCTCCCACAGGGCTGAGGGATCCCCATAAATAATGCCTGCACAGACGGCCCCCTCTCCTTTTGGGAGAGGGCGGGGGTGAGGGGAAACATACGGCTGTGGAGGTCATTCCGTTCACTTTATGTTCCTTGCTACTCTGTAACGGCATGACTTGTGAACGTGCCAGGGTGGCTCAGTCGCCACCACCCTGGCGACCCGGGCTCCCGGCGGTAAATCGCCGCTCCGCGGTGCCTTCGGCTTATTCCTTCCGGCTTATCGGGGACGGGCGGATGTAACGTCCCTGTAAAGCCGCCCTCTCGGCGCATCCATGCGCCTCGCCCCGGCCTGCAGGAAACGCCTCAGCGATTTACAGCCGGACCAGGGCATCGCTGAATGCTCTCAGTCCTTCTTAGAGCAGCGTTATCGCTTATGGTTAAAAAATTACTGGGGAACCCTAAGCCCACAGGGAGAGGGAACAAACACTAAAAACGGCAACTTATGTTGCCGTTTTGCTTTTACCTAGGCCACCTGCTGATTTTCCGCTTCCGCATTACGCTGCGCTTCTTCCGCTTCCTGCTCCAGCAGTTGCTTCTCGTACACTTTAAAGAACGGGAAGTAGATGATGGCGGAGACACACGCAAGCACCACTACCAGAATGGCCGCGCGGAAATCCCAGCCCAGCGCCCATGCGGCGCCCACAGGCGCGGGTGCTGTCCATGGAACAACAGAGATAACGCGGCTAATCAGATCAAACTTCATTGCCGCCCAGGCCAGCACGGCGTTGACCATCGGCGCCAGCAGGAACGGAATAAAGAACACCGGGTTCATGACGATCGGCGTACCAAAAATGACCGGTTCGTTGATGTTAAAGATGCTCGGCACCACGCTCAGACGCCCGATGGAGCGCAGGTGCGCTGAACGGCTGCGCAGGTAGCAGAACACCAGCCCCATTGTCGCGCCCGAGCCCCCAATCACGATAAAGAACGTCCAGAACGCTTCCATAAAGATATGGGGAAGAGGCTGGCTTGCCGCAAGGGCGGTCTGGTTAGCCCCGAGATTGGTCAGCCAGAACATCTGCAGCATCCCGGAGACAATTGCCGCCCCGTGGATCCCAGCGAACCACAGTAAATGACCAATCAACACCGCCAGCAGGATGGCAGGCAGAGAATCCGCAGCGGAAACCAGCGGTTTGAAGATTGACATAATGGCCTGCGGGATCAGCATGCCATACTGAGATTGAATCAACAAACTCAGCGGATAGAGCGTCAGTACGACCACCAGCACCGGGATCAGCAGATCAAAGGAGTTTTTGATCATCGGAGGAACCTGGTCCGGCAGACGGATACCGATATTGTGCGCCTTGAGGAAACGCATCATCTCAACGCAGTAGATTGCTACCAGAATTGCGGTAAAGATCCCCGTGCCTCCCAGGCTGTCTACGGGCAGCGTGCCTTTGGTCTTAGGTGCAGCCACCAACAGAAACGCCATCAGCGACAGCATGGCGCACATGAACGGATCTAACTGATGCGATTTCACATAGTGTTTGCCGAGGTTATAGGCAATGGCCGCACAAATATAGATGGACATAATGCCCATCGTCATATCGAACGGCGTCAGGATCTGGCCTTCAAATTGCTTTGCCATGTCCAGCCAGGCGCGCGCGAAGCCCCAGGTGGTGTCTGGCGAAAACGGTGGGTAAGCAAACACTAACAAAAATGAACCGACAATCATGAAGGGCATCGCGGAGATAAACCCGTCGCGGATAGCCATAACATGACGCTGGGAAGAGATCCGCCCGGCAATGGGACTGACGTAATTTTCAACGAAACGGAATATCAGATTAAACGCAGCATGGTTGGCAGACATAGCAGATCTCCTGTCAGACGTTCGATACGGGCGTTTTCACGCCACACGTTGTTCCATAAATCAGCTTCACAACCTTGCTGGCTCGTGTACCAGCGGTACTGCTCAGACGGAATGGTTTCATAATGTGCTCTTATTATTGGATACAGGGGACGTTACGTCCTCAGTATTAATCTCTGATTCACGCTCTGCAACCGGTTACTGTAACCGGTTTCCGTGAATGTGAAGGCGATCCAGAAATCGGCCATGTAGGATATTTGTTACTTAAGAGATATTTACAGCAGATAAATTCTTATGACAGATTACGCAGGATATTTGTCAGGAGGAAACAATGAGTTTGCAGTCTGTACAGCAGTTTTTTGCCGACAACGCGCCGGATATAGAAATCATTGAACTGAGTCAGAGTACCGCGACCGTTGCGCTGGCTGCTGCCGCTCATCGCGTTGAGCCGGGACAAATCGCCAAGACGTTATCGCTAAAAGTAAAAAATGAGGTGATTCTGGTAGTGGCGAAAGGCGATGCGCGTCTGGACAACAAAAAACTGAAAGATACCTTTGGTGCAAAAGCGCGCATGCTCAGTAGTGATGAAGTGGTGACGATTACAGGCCATCCCGTCGGGGGAGTCTGTCCGTTCGGGCTGGAAAACCCACTTTCTGTTTACTGCGATATTTCGTTAAAACAGTACGCGGAAGTGCTGCCCGCCGCAGGTGCCATCCACAGCGCCGTACGCATTTCACCCGACCGGATGGCTGAGCTGACGTCCGCAAAGTGGGTCGATGTATGCATTTAATTGATGTGCCAGAATGTATCTGGCGCATCAAAAAATCACCGATTATAAAAATGCCGGCGAGCCTGACACCGAACAGCGCATGTCTCTTGCCGGAAGATGGGTAAGAATATCCGCCGCATCAAGCAACCCTACGTCAGAATTCCCCCCCAGTTTCACCATCGCATTAAACTTGTGCGCGCGGATGGTTTTAATATTGCGTTCAAGTTGTGTCGCGATTTCAGGAATGGAAAACCCGAAAGACATATACCGCAATATCGCCCGCTCCGTTGGGCTTAACAATCTGTTTTGATTGACATACCAGTGGTTCAGCATATTGTCATTGATATGATGCGTCTCTCTCAATAGCACCACCAGCTCCTCCTGCAGGTGGCTCAGCGGTACCGATTTACTCACAATGCCATGCAGACGAGAAGGCGACAGATGGCTTATCAGGCGCGCTTCCATGTCATCAGACGCAAGTACAATTCGCTGAATATCGCTATGGGTGAAAGCGAGATCCCGCAGGGAAGCCAGGCAGTTACGACGCTCTTCACGCGCATCCGAGAGCGAATAGATCACCGAGAAAAAAGAGATATTGGTCAGCGCCTTTTTAAAGCTTTCGAACTGACTGAAGAGGTGCAGTCGATAATGGCTGAGCATCGGCATCGCAAAAAGATGCTGCAGCCCAACGGCACTCATTGTGCAATTTTCGATGACAGCGATATGTCCTGGTGTATCGGTTTTTTCCATTCCTCATACTCTCCATAGGCTGACATGATCTTGACCCTCCATCTCCGAACAGCTTTTGTATCTTAAGTTAACGAT
>NZ_JACASJ010000177.1:0-5484 GCF_013391025.1 Enterobacter sp. SECR19-1250
CATAGTACCGGGAAGGAGGGAGTGACCATCTCATTAAATAAAGCACGCTAAGCCGTAAGTAAGCGTGCTCCTGTGAAAGCCACAGCTAAAACTGCGTAGTACACATAGAGGTATTTTTTTCTAGATTTATATCGAATTTCGTTATCGAATTTCGCTTATTATTGATCAACTCGTTGCAGATCATGAAGGCGAAAGTATGACGAATAACCCTACCGATGACAGCAGACCATGGTCGGTCTTTCTTATTTTTCTGCGGCTTGGATTGACATCTTTTGGCGGCCCCATTGCGCACTTGGGCTACTTCCGCGCCGAATTTGTCACACGGCGGCGCTGGCTCTCCGAACGGAGCTATGCTGACTTGGTCGCGCTTTGTCAGTTCTTGCCAGGGCCTGCAAGCAGCCAGGTCGGCATAGCGGTAGGACTGTCTCGGGCTGGATACAGCGGGGCGCTGGCTGCTTGGGCTGGCTTCACGCTGCCGTCTGCCATAGCCTTGATCCTTTTTGCGCTCGGCATCTCCAGCTATGGCGATTACGTCTCGCAGGGCGCGTTGCATGGCTTAAAAGTGGTGGCTGTGGCCGTGGTCGCTCAAGCAGTATGGGGCATGGCGCGTAACCTATGCACGGATGGGCTGCGAGTCACCATCATGGCAATTGCTACCTGCGTCGTTTTACTTGTGCCGTCCGCGTGGGGACAGGTTGGCGTGATTGCTATCGCAGGCATCGCAGGCCGGTTATTGTTCAAGCCAGCGAAAGTTGTTGAGCATGACCCCCTACCTATCACGGTCAGTCACCGGGCCGGCGTGCTTTGGCTCTCGCTGTTCTTTGTCTTGCTGATTGGCCTGCCGGTGTTGGCCGAACTGATGCCAAGTCAAACCATGGCAATGGTGGATTCCTTCTATCGTGTCGGATCACTGGTGTTCGGCGGTGGTCACGTTGTGCTGCCATTACTGCAAGCCGAAGTGGTGCCCTCCGGCTGGGTCAACAATGAATCCTTTCTCGCGGGGTACGGGGCAGCTCAAGCGGTGCCCGGCCCTTTGTTCACGTTCGCCGCGTTTCTTGGTGCCTCGATGAACACCGCCCCGTCGGGCTGGATCGGCGGCATTGTGTGTCTGCTGGCTATCTTCGCGCCCTCGTTCTTGCTGGTCGTCGGATCAATGCCATTTTGGGAGCGTTTGCGCCGCAATACAGGCATCCAAGCTGCGCTGGCCGGGATCAATGCCGCTGTAGTCGGCTTGCTGCTGGCCGCGCTGTATCAGCCTGTATGGACTAGCGCCATCTTTCAGCCGCAAGACTTCGGCTTGGCATTAGTTGCCCTTGTCGCACTTATGTTCTGGAAGCTCCCGCCGTGGCTGGTTGTCCTCGGTAGCGGTGCAGCTGGGTGGCTGTTGAGCGTCGCTCTGTGAGGCACAAAAAATGACTGACAAAGACCTCTACGGCGGTTTGATCCGCCTGCACATCCTTCACCATGCAGCCGAGGAACCTGTCTTTGGGCTGGGGATCATCGAAGAGCTACGCCGACACGGCTACGAGATGAGCGCTGGCACCGTGTACCCGATGCTGCACGGCCTGGAAAAAAAAGGCTATCTGACCTCACGCCACGAACGCACCGGGCGACGTGAACGGCGTGTTTATGACATCACTGAACAAGGCAGAACTGCACTTGCTGATGCGAAAACAAAGGTCAAGGAGCTGTTCGGAGAGTTGGTAGAAGGTGGTTGAGTTTTTGCTTCTATGTCAGGTTGAGCTATACCCTAACGCAACGTCAGGGAAGAGACTGTAATCACGTCAGAATAGAGTCCAATATGAAATTTATTGACACAATCAGTCAAGAGTAATAGATTTCACTCTGACACATTACCCTTGGAGACACTTTGTACGGTCAACGCATCGGCTACGTTCGCGTCAGCAGCTTCGACCAGAACCCGGAACGGCAATTGGAAGGGGTTCAGGTGGCGCGGGTGTTCACCGACAAGGCATCCGGCAAGGACACCCAGCGTCCCGAGCTGGAAAGGCTGCTCGCCTTCGTGCGCGAAAGCGACACCGTGGTGGTGCACAGCATGGATCGCCTGGCACGCAACCTGGATGACTTGCGCCGCATCGTGCAGGGCCTGACCAAGCGCGGGGTACGCATCGAATTCGTCAAGGAAAGCCTGGCCTTCACTGGCGAGGATTCGCCGATGGCGAATTTGATGCTGTCGGTGATGGGCGCGTTTGCCGAGTTCGAGCGGGCCTTGATCCGCGAGCGGCAGCGCGAAGGAATCGCGCTGGCCCGGCAGCGGGGTGCGTACCGGGGCCGCAAAAAGTCACTGAACGATGAGCAGATTGCCGAACTGAAACGGCGCGTCGCGGCGGGCGAGCAAAAGGCCCTGATCGCCCGCGACTTCGGCATTAGCCGTGAAACCTTGTACCAGTACCTGCGCGAGTCCTGAGCATGCCGCGTCGTTCCATTCTGTCCGCCACCGAGCGACAAAGCCTGCTGGCATTGCCCGATGTCAAAGACGATCTGATCCGATACTACACGTTCAGCGACACCGACCTGTCGGTGATTCGTCAGCGGCGCGGGCCTGCGAATCGGCTGGGCTTCGCCATTCAGCTTTGCTACCTGCGATTCCCCGGCGTCATCCTGGGCGTTGATGAGCCGCCGTTTCCGCCCTTGCTGCGCATCGTGGCGTCGCAACTCAAAGTGCCGGTCGAAAGCTGGGACGACTACGGGCAGCGGGAGCAGACCCGGCGCGAGCACCTGGTCGAACTGCAAACGGTGTTCGGCTTCCAGCCGTTCACCGTGAGTCACTACCGGCAGGCTGTCCACACGCTGACTGAGCTGGCTATGCAAACCGACAAGGGCATCGTCCTGGCCAACGCCTTGATTGAGCATCTACGGCGGCAGTCGATCATCCTGCCCGCGCTCAACGCCATCGAGCGCGCCAGTGCCGAGGCCATCACCCGCGCCAATCGGCGCATCTACGAAGCCCTGTCCGAGCCGTTGTCGAGCGGGCACCGGCATCGCCTGGATGAACTGTTGAAGCGCCGCGACAACGGCAAGACCACCTGGCTGGCATGGCTGCGGCAATCACCGGCCAAGCCGAATTCCCGCTACATGCTGGAACACATCGAACGTCTCAAAGCCTGGCAGGCGCTCAACCTGCCTACCGGCATCGAGCGGCTGGTTCATCAAAACCGGCTGCTCAAGATCGCCCGCGAGGGTGGCCAGATGACGCCCGCCGACTTGGCCAAGTTCGAGCCACAGCGACGTTACGCCACCCTCATGGCGCTGGCCATCGAGGGCATGGCTACTGTTACCGACGAAATCATCGACCTGCACGACCGCATCCTGGGCAAGCTGTTCAACGCCGCCAAGAATAAGCATCAGCAGCAGTTCCAGGCGTCCGGCAAGGCCATCAATGCCAAGGTGCGTTTGTACGGGCGCATCGGCCAGGCGCTGATCGACGCCAAGCAGTCAGGCCGCGACCCATTCGCCGCCATCGAGGCCGTCATTTCCTGGGACGCTTTCGCCGAGAGCGTCACCGAGGCGCAGAAGCTCGCCCAGCCCGATGATTTCGACTTCCTGCACCGCATCGGCGAGAGTTACGCCACATTGCGCCGCTACGCGCCGGAATTCCTCGACGTGCTCAAGCTGCGAGCAGCGCCCGCCGCCAAGGACGTGCTCGACGCCATCGAGGTGCTGCGCGGCATGAACATCGACAACACCCGCAAGGTGCCCGCTGATGCACCGACCAACTTCATCAAGCCGCGCTGGCAGAAGCTGGTGATGACCGACGCCGGCATCGACCGACGCTATTACGAGTTGTGCGCACTGTCGGAACTTAAGAACGCGTTGCGCTCGGGCGACATCTGGGTACAGGGTTCACGTCAGTTCAAGGACTTCGAGGACTACCTGGTGCCACCCGAGAAGTTCGCCAGCCTCAAGCAGTCCAGCGAATTGCCGCTGGCCGTGGCCACCGATTGCGACCAGTACCTGAGCGAGCGCTTGGAGTTGCTGGAAGCGCAACTTGCCACGGTCAATCGCATGGCGGCGGCCAACGACCTACCGGACGCCATCATCACCGAATCGGGCTTGAAGATCACGCCGCTGGATGCTGCGGTGCCCGACACCGCGCAGGCATTGATCGACCAGACGGCCATGATTCTGCCGCACGTCAAGATTACCGAGCTGCTGATGGAGGTCGATGAGTGGACGGGCTTCACCCGCCACTTCACGCACCTGAAATCCGGCGACCTCGCCAAAGACAAAAATCTGCTGCTGACTACGATCCTGGCCGACGCGATCAACCTGGGCCTGACCAAAATGGCCGAATCTTGCCCCGGTACGACTTACGCCAAGCTCGCCTGGCTGCAAGCCTGGCATACCCGCGATGAAACCTATTCGATGGCGCTGGCCGAACTGGTCAACGCCCAGTTTCGGCATCCCTTTGCCGGGCACTGGGGCGATGGCACCACATCATCGTCGGACGGACAGAATTTCCGAACCAGCAGCAAGGCAGAAAGCACCGGGCACATCAATCCGAAATATGGCAGCAGCCCAGGCAGGACGTTCTACACCCACATCTCTGACCAGTACGCGCCGTTCCACAACAAGGTGGTCAATGTCGGCGTGCGCGATTCCACCTACGTGCTTGACGGCCTGCTGTACCACGAGTCCGACCTGCGCATCGAGGAACATTACACGGACACGGCGGGCTTCACCGATCACGTCTTTGCCTTGATGCACCTGCTGGGCTTCCGCTTCGCACCGCGCATCCGAGACCTGGGCGACACCAAGCTCTACACCCCGAAAGGCGAAGCCGCCTATGACGCGCTGAAACCGATGATCGGCGGCACTCTCAACATCAAGCACGTCCGCGCCCATTGGGACGAAATTCTGCGCCTGGCCACCTCGATCAAGCAAGGCACGGTGACGGCCTCGCTGATGCTTAGGAAACTCGGCAGCTATCCGCGCCAAAACGGCCTGGCTGTCGCCCTGCGTGAGCTGGGGCGCATCGAGCGGACGTTGTTCATCCTGGGCTGGTTGCAAAGCGTTGAGCTGCGCCGCCGCGTCCATGCCGGGCTGAATAAAGGCGAAGCACGCAATGCACTGGCCCGCGCCGTGTTCTTCAACCGGCTGGGCGAAATCCGCGACAGCAGCTTTGAGCAGCAGCGCTACCGGGCCAGCGGCCTCAATCTGGTGACGGCGGCTGTCGTGCTGTGGAACACGGTCTACCTGGAGCGCGCAGCGCATGCGTTGCGTAGCAACGGCCATGCCGTCGATGAAACGCTATTGCAGTACCTGTCGCCGTTGGGCTGGGAACACATCAATCTGACCGGCGATTACCTCTGGCGCAGCAGCGCCAAGATCGGCGCGGGCAAGTTCAGGCCGTTGCGACCTCTGCAATCGGCTTAACGTGCTTTATTCTCCGTTTTCTGAGACGACCCCTCCTAGTCGCGAGTTGCAGCGACGGCATCGTCGGCTGTTGCACCTTGTCGGCCG
>NZ_JACASJ010000178.1:0-5405 GCF_013391025.1 Enterobacter sp. SECR19-1250
GCTCCGGATGAATATGATGATCTCATATCAGGAACTTGTTCGCACCTTCCCTAGACACTTCCGAGCCGCTGATAATATTGTTTTTCGTATTCAGTTGGTGGCATATGATCACTCGAACCATGCCGACGCTTACTGTTATAAAACATTTCGATGTAATCAAAAATATCACCGCGAGCTTCTTCTCGCGTTCCGTAGATCTTTTTCTTTATCCGTTCACGTTTCAGTAACTGGAAAAAACTTTCTGCGACTGCGTTGTCATGACAGTTACCGCGACGGCTCATACTGCCCTCCAGCCCGTGTGATTTCAGGAACGACTGCCACTCATAGCTTGTGTACTGACTGCCTTGGACGCCCTTCTAAGTGTCAAGTCGTTATTTGAGTGCTGTTAATCTGCCGATTTTGATTGCGAAGCAGTGTGAAGACCTCGCGTGCGATATAACGTTTCAGGCAGCGCAGCGCTTCCATTTTTGAGTGCCCTTCCGCGACTCTTTTCGCGACATACTCCTGCGTTTTCGTATCTGTACGTAACCGGCCTATAGCGATGATATGCAGGGCGCTATTTGCTGCGCGATCTCCACCACGGTTCAGTCTGTGGCGATTTGTTTTTCCTGATGAGACGGGAACGGGACTGACTCCGCATAAGGCCGCGAAGCCAGGCTCAGACTGCAGCCGTTGAGGGTTATCACCCGCAGTGATGAGCAGCTGAGAAGCGGATTCATAGCCGATAGCGTTACGCTTGATCAGCTCAGGTGCCAGCTCATCAACGATTGACGCGATCATGATATCCAGGTCTGCTATTTCATCGTGAAGTTCAAGATATCGTCGAGCCAGCGATTTCAGGGCAATACGATAAGCATCCTGAACATTACGATACGCCGTCACATCCGGCCGCCATGCGGCCAGGGTTCGAATCAGCTGCATCCGGGTCAGATTACGTAATTGATCACGTAGTTCATCCGGAGATGAAACGATATTCATCTGGATCATTTGCAGCGCAATACGACGTGCTGCAACGGCTGTTTTTCGGCAGACTTTCAGAACGCGGAGTGCTTCAATCATCCCGCTTCGTGTTTTAGGTGTGACAGTGCGTATCAATGAGAAAGCTGCGTGGGCGGCACTTTCAGCATCAATTGTGTCACTTTTTCCACGCCTGCGGCGTTCCATTTTATCCGGAGCAGTCACTTCCAGCACGGTGATGCCGGCATTTTGCAGGTGGCGTAGCAAGCCAGCGCCGTAAGAACCGGTACATTCAACTCCGATGCGGGCAACCGTTCCAAAAGATGCCATCCATGTCAGCATCTGCCGATATCCCTGCCGGGTTGTCGCGAAAAAATCACTGCCTAAAACGCGGTTGTTTTCATCAACTACTGCAGCAACGTGCAGGTCCTTATGCGTATCAACGCCGCCCACGACAAACGGTGGGCGAACTGATTTAGTCTTCGCCATAGCCTAATCCTTTCTGGAACTTATCGTCATTTCTCCTGACGATAACCCGGACAGGACAGTAAGGAGACAAGACGTCAGGCCCTTCTTGAGTCACGCGCATCGGTGAGGAGAAGCCTCGCATGAAGTACTTTCCGTCAACCGACGGGTCCAGGGAAAGACACATTTCTGGTCGATCAGAGTGTGAGTCAGGTAGCCGGAAAGTCTTCACTGCATCAGTGATCTCACCGCGCGAACAAAACAGCAAGCATGATGATGAGAACTGACACAGACATTCTTACTATCAGAATGAACCAGCACCTGCTTTTGAGGATTACGTCGCCACACGGCCATCAGAAGTGCATTCAGGACAATATCCTTTGTCATCCGGGGCTGCATTGACCAGCCAATAACTTTGCGCGAGAACAGGTCAACAACCACAGCCAGATACAGCCAGCCTTCGTGAGTCCGGAGTAGAGTAAGAGGCAGGGCGTAGTCGGACTATTTCCCTGCCTCTCCTCCCCGAACCGGACGTGCACCTTTCAGCGCATCCGGCTCTCCATTTAAATGCTGGCGAACGCCATTGCCACTTCTGTAAAGCGCGATGTATACGTGTTTCTGGTCTCCGTCCTCAGATAGGGATTACCTTCGGGTAGCCGCCAGCGGAACAGCTTCTTGCCTTGCCCCACCAACCGGTACAGTATTTCGCCGCTGAGCTTGCCGTGATTGGTTTTACCAAATAAAACCCACGTTTTGCTCTGACCCGGTTTCGGTGATTTACACCACCACCTCATCAGGGAAGCGATACCTGTACGGTATTTGCGGGCCAGCCAGTGAGCCAGCTTCCAGAACACGACACGGTCGATATAACTGAAGACTTTGGCCTTAAAATCAACGAACTGATAGAACATGGCCCAGCCTTTCAGTTTTCGGTTGAGTTGTTCAGCCATATCGACTTTGCTTTCACTGTAGTTGCCTGATAACAGTGCTGTCAGCGATGCGGCGAAGTTTCTGGCTTTCTCCTGCGGGATCGTTGAGACCACTCGCATCTCGCCATAACGACTGCGTTTGCGAATGATCCTGTGCCCCAGAAAGATAAAGCCGTCATTAAC
Source organism: Enterobacter sp. SECR19-1250 (assembly GCF_013391025.1). Lineage (NCBI taxonomy): Bacteria > Pseudomonadati > Pseudomonadota > Gammaproteobacteria > Enterobacterales > Enterobacteriaceae > Enterobacter > Enterobacter sp. SECR19-1250. The sequence goes on from NZ_JACASJ010000178.1 coordinate 2,535, forward strand.
ATGGGTGATTTTAGTCTTATCCATGTTCAGCCTGAGTTTCAGACTGCCTTCGAGCACACCCCGACACTCCTCCCTGATGGCTTCCGCCTGTGCTTTGGTGCCTTTGACGATGAGGACAAAATCATCGGCATAGCGGCAGTACGCCACCGCGGGTTTCCACTGCCAGTTTTCTCTGACCGCCGTACTTCGGCCCCGTTGGATACTGTTATTCCAGTACCACCGATCTTTTCTGGCTTTCCCGCTCAGGTAGCGCTCATGCAGGTATTGATCGAACTCATTCAGCATGATGTTCGATAATAGCGGCGATATAACACCGCCCTGTGGTACACCTTCACTGGCCGCCCGAAAGAGACCGACATCGATATGTCCCGCCTTGATGGTTTTCCACAGCAGAGTCATGAAACGTGCGTCACTGATCCTGCGGCGTACAGCCTTCATCAGCAGTCGATGATGTACGGTGTCGAAGTAACTGGACAGGTCGCCTTCAATCACCCAGCGTCCCCGGGTTTCACCACAGTCTGTGAGCTGTAATTTCACCGTGCGGATCGCGTGGTGGACACTGCGCTCAGGCCGGAAGCCATATGAGAGCGTATGAAAATCACTCTCCCATATCGGCTCCATCGCCATCAGCATGGCCCGCTGAACAATACGATCCCGCAACGCGGGGATACCCAGTGGTCGCAGTTTGCCGTTGCTTTTAGGGATGTAAACCCGTCTGGCGGGCAAGGGCTGGTAGTGGCCTGAGAGTAATTCATCCCTGAGGATTTGCAGCTCAACAGCCAGTCTGGCCTGTAGCATTGTTTTGTTCACGCCATCAACGCCGGGGGTATGGGCCCCCTTTGATGAAAGCGTGATCCGCGCCGCTTCAGCCAGCCATTCTGGTTGTGTTATCAGACGCAGCAGCCGTTGAATCCGTAGGGACGGATCGGTGGCTGCCCATGTGGCAAGCTTGCGTTGCATTTCGCTGATTATCAAAGGTCTTCACCTCGTTAGGTCAGTTAATTCACGTCGCAAACACATTCAAACTGCTTCCCTTCGCCATGTAATGGGCTTTCCCCATCGCGGACTACTACGGAAGCTCCGCCAGCCAGCGCGTCATCGGAGCCATGCCCCCTTAACATCCGTCGCTGACCTTCCCCGGTTTACCTGCCTGGACTCAGGCATACTGAGGAGGCTGCCCGTCGCACTCTTTATCCTTGCTTGCCGCAAGTTGGCAGAAGTCAGCAACGCAAGCGTGATAGACGCTGCTGCCCCGGTGTTTCGCATACATGTCAAAACACCTTCGACCGGCAGTGCTTACGTATCACTGCCAGTTCCTCCTGCACGGCCTGTCAGATCACGTAGGCCGTGGTGACGTTTTCAACCCACAGAGGCGGATTAACGGGTTCATGTTCTTCAGCCTTTCAGTACTTAACCTTGAGGATCATCTCGGCTTAGTGATCTCGCCTCAATCCCCGTTGTCAGCGGGTTACATCACCCTGCGGGCATGCCGCAGGTCACTGCCGCTCAGGTTCTCCACCGTCACACCCGGTGGGATTGTTGGGTTTCTCATCGTGAGTTACCGGTTCAATATTCCAGACAGACTCGCGGTTCATTTAAGCATCCATGCCCGCCCTGAACTCCGGGCACACTGTAGGTGATGTCCGTTACCCAACGCTCATCCGGTGCTTCCGGGTTGAACTGCCGCTGGAGCCTGTTGGGCGTCACGATGCTGGTTTCACCCTTACGTGCCCGTGGGCTACGGTACCCGACCTGAGCCCTTATCCCGGCACGCTTCATCAGTCGCCAGACACGGTTAACTCCGCACTGTTGTCCGGTATCCCGCAGGTCGAGGTGGATCTTGCGATAACCATAAACGCAACCCGACTCCAGCCAGAACTGCTTTATCAGCCCCGTCAGTCTCAGGTCAGTATGATGCCGCCGTGAATCCGGCTGCTGAAGCCAGGCGTAAAAACCACTCGGATGCACATCCAGCACCCGACAAAGCAGTCGGACAGGCCAGCAATGGGTGTTGTCACGGATAAAGGCGTACCTCAGTCGGACAGCTTTGCGAAGTACGCCGCTTTTTTTAATATGTCCCGTTCGTCGGTAACCCGCTTCAGCTCTTTCTGGAGGCGTCGGATCTCAGCCTGAGCGTCTGACTGGACTTTATTGGTTGAGGAATCCGGGCCATATGCCTTTATCCAGGCATAAAGACTGTGGGTGGTGATACCGAGACGTGTTGCCACGCTGGAAACAGAATGGCCGCGATCAACAACCTGTTTTACCGCTTCAATTTTAAACTCTTCGGGATAACGCTTACCGCTCATGGGCACCTCTCTTTAAGTCATCTTAAATGACTCTGAGGTGTCTGTTAAACCCGTGGCGATTCAGACCTTGCCATCACGACTGTGCTGGTCATTAAACGCGTATTCAGGCTGACCCTGCGCGCTGCGCAGGGCTTTATTGATTCCATTTTTTCTCTGATGAACGTTCCGCTACGCTGCCCGGATTACAGCTGTGTCAGCAGGCGGGCAAAGTCGGTTAACGTCAGTTTCAAAACGCCCACCCGGGGTGAAATCGCACACCTGGTAATTGATTCCACCGGGCTGAAGGTCTTCGGTGAAGGCGAGTGGAAAGTCAAAAAGCATGGCCAGGAACGCCGCCGTATCTGGCGTAAGCTGCATCTCGCCGTTGACAGTAAAACACATGAAATCATCTGCGCTGACCTGTCGCTGAACAACGTTACGGACTCAGAGGCCTTCCCCGGGTTAATCCGGCAAACCCACCGGAAAATCAGGTCAGCCGCCGCCGATGGCGCTTACGACACCCGGCTATGTCACGATGAACTGCGGCGTAAGAAAATCAGCGCGCTTATCCCTCCCCGAAAAG
>NZ_JACASJ010000179.1:0-5373 GCF_013391025.1 Enterobacter sp. SECR19-1250
GATTTAATACGCCATTATCATGCCTTCAGCCACCACAACAAGGGAAGACCCATATTTATACACTATAAAGCAGAATTTCTATAATCGGCAATCAAGGAGTGTTTATTATGTGAGCAGACTCGCAACCCTGCCAGTCTGCCCAGGAAGGTTAGATTTTGTGGTGCAGGTAATCACTCAGACGGGAGAAAAGGCCACCTTTATCAACACGCTCCAGCGTCACCAGCGGCCAGTGAGCGACCACTTTATCGCGGTCGTATAACTGGATCTCGCCTACCCGCTGATGGGCGGCTATCGGCGCTTCCAGCTCTTTTGTATCCAGCACGTATTTTGCCTTGATGTTCGGTACTTCTGCTTTCGGTAATGCCAGCCAGAAATCCTGGTCGGTGCCCAGGTTCACCTGTTCTTTATCGCCGTACCAGATCCGCTCAGTGCCCACTTTTTTACCGTTGTGCAGGATCTGCACGGTATCAAAATTCTGTTGTCCCCAGTGCAGCAGTTTACGGGCCTGATCCTCACGCCCTTTCGGACTGTCTGCCCCCATCACCACGGCGATCAAGCGACGCTGACCGTCCACGGCGGAAGCAATCAGGTTAAATCCGGCCCCTGACGTGTGCCCCGTTTTCAGACCATCCACGTTCATGGTCTTATCCCAGAGAAGACCGTTACGGTTTTGCTGCGTGATCCCGTTCCAGGTCAGGCTCTTTTCACTGTACATATGATAAAACTCAGGCTCGCCGTGGATGATGGCCCTGGACAGCACGGCCAGATCATACGCAGAGCTGTGCTGGCCTGGGGCATCCAGACCATGAACGGTTTCGAAGTGCGTATCACGCAGATTCATCTTTTGCACATAGTCATTCATCATCTTCACGAACTGCGGCTGGCCACCGGCCACGTGATCCGCCAGCGCCACACAGGCGTCGTTACCAGAATCAACAATCAGACCGCGGCTGAGGTCGCGCACAGAAACGCGGTCCCCCTCTTTCAGGAACATCAGTGACGAACCGTCAAAGACAGGGTTACCTTTTGCCCACGCGTCGCGCCCGACGGTGACAATGTCATCCGGGGAAATGCGGTGGCTATCAATAGCGCGGTCAACAACGTAGCCGGTCATCAGCTTGGTGAGACTCGCCGGGTTGCGTTGTTGATGTTCGTTGCCCGCCGTTAAGATTTGACCCGTAGTGTAATCCATCAGTACCCAGGAGCCGGCCTGAATGGCCGGAGGCTGCGGCGAAAAATCCAGCGGATCGGCCGCAAAAGCAGATGAGACACTCGAAGCGAGTAAAGAAACAGCAATAAACAGACGGCGTTTCAACGGTATATCCTCAGGTCATTAAAAATCGATGACCTTTTTACGGGAGTTCTGGTGTCGTTACCTGGCTTAATTGCAAAAAAATGTGACAGGAAGCATGTTTTTCCCGGAACCACGCTCGCAAATTTGCGGTATGACGGCGCTTTTTATTCGGTCTGTCCCTCACGATCGTTTACCATAGTGACGTCACTTTTTAACAGGATGGTATTACTGGTGTCTGACTCTGCCGCACGCCCGACTTTTTTATTCCACGACTATGAAACCTTTGGCACCCACCCGGCGCTGGACCGACCGGCGCAGTTTGCCGCCATCCGTACTGACGACGAATTCAATATTATTGGTGAGCCAGAGGTCTTTTACTGCAAACCTGCCGATGACTACCTGCCGCAGCCCGGCGCGGTCATGGTCACGGGGATAACGCCCCAGGAAGCGCGGGAAAAAGGCGTTAACGAGGCAGAGTTCGCCCGCCGTATCCACGATCTGTTCACCGTTCCCCATACCTGCGTGGTCGGGTATAACAATATCCGTTTCGATGATGAAGTGACGCGCAACATCTTCTACCGCAACTTCTACGATCCCTACGCCTGGAGCTGGCAGAACCGCAATTCGCGCTGGGATTTGCTGGATATCATGCGTGCCTGTTATGCCCTGCGTCCGGAGGGGATTAATTGGCCAGAGAACGAAGACGGATTGCCAAGCTTCCGGCTGGAGCACCTGACGCGCGCCAACGGCATTGAGCACAGTAATGCCCACGACGCGATGGCCGACGTCTACGCCACCATTGCCATGGCGAAGCTCGTTAAAACCGCACAACCACGCCTGTTTGAGTATCTGTTGAGTCATCGCAGTAAGCAGAAACTGATGACGCTGATTGATGTGCCGCAGATGAAACCACTGGTGCATATCTCCGGCATGTTTGGTGCCTGGCGCGGCAACACCAGCTGGGTGGCACCGCTGGCCTGGCACCCGGATAACCGTAACGCGGTCATCATGGTGGATTTAGCCGGGGATATCTCCCCGCTGCTGGAGCTCGACAGCGATACCTTGCGTGAGCGCCTCTATACCCCGAAAGATACGCTGGGAGACCTGCCCGCGGTGCCGGTCAAACTGGTGCATATCAATAAATGTCCGGTACTGGCGCAGGCCAATACGCTGCGCCCGGAAGATGCCGACAGGCTCGGGATCAACCGCCAGCACTGCCTGGATAACCTTAAAATACTGCGCGAAAATCCGCAGGTGCGCGAGAAAGTCGTCGCCATATTTGCCGAAGCCGAGCCATTCGTGCCGTCCGAAAACGTGGATGCGCAGCTGTATAACGGCTTCTTCAGCGATGCCGACCGTGCTGCGATGAACATCGTCCTGCAAACTGAACCGCGTAACCTGCCCGCGCTGGACATCACCTTTGCGGATAAACGCATTGAGATGCTGATGTTTAACTACCGCGCGCGTAACTATCCCGGCACGCTGGATGAAGCTGAGCAGGAACGCTGGCTGCAGCATCGCCGTAATGTGTTTACGCCTGAATATCTGCACAGCTATGCGCAGGAGCTGGAGATGCTTTACGGCCAATACGAAGGGAATGAAGAGAAGCAGGCGCTACTAAAAGCACTGTTCAAGTACGTACAAGAGATAGTCTGAAATTCAACGATAAAAAAACCGGAGGCGATGGTCTCCGGTTTTTTTTGCCCGGTGGTGCTGCACTTACGCGGGCCTACGGGTTTTGTCGGTCGGGTAAGCGTAGCCGCCACCCGACACGGTATTACGCAACGTCTTCGTACTGAGGAACCGGGTTACGGAAGCTCTTCGTCACGCAGGCCAGGTAAACCAGACCAATACCACCCCAGATCAGCCCCAGAATCATAGAGCTCTCTTCCAGGTTAATCCACAATGCACCGACCGTCAGCGCACCGCACATTGGCAGAACCAGGTAATTGAAGTGGTCTTTCAGCGTTTTGTTGCGCTTCTCACGGATCCAGAACTGCGAGATCACGGAGAGGTTAACGAAGGTAAAGGCCACCAGCGCACCAAAGTTAATCAGTGCCGTTGCTGTTACCAGGTCAAATTTAATGGCCATCAGGGCGATTGCGCCAACCAACAGCACGTTCCACGCCGGAGTACGCCATTTCGGATGAACGTAGCCGAAGAAACGGGTTGGGAACACACCGTCACGACCCATTACATACATCAGGCGAGAAACCCCAGCATGCGCAGCCATACCAGAAGCCAGAACGGTAACGCTGGAGAAGATCAGTACGCCCCACTGGAAGGTTTTCCCTGCGACATACAGCATGATTTCAGGCTGTGAAGCATCCGGCTCTTTGAAACGAGAGATATCCGGGAAGTACAGCTGCAGGAAGTAGGAGGCACCAATGAAGATCATGCCACCAATCAACGCAGTCAGGAAAATGGCTCGTGGGATCACGCGTTCTGCATCTTTGGTCTCTTCAGACAGAGAAGAGATACCGTCGAAGCCCAGGAATGAGAAGCACAGAATAGTCGCACCGGTGATCATCGGCACCACATGTGCCCCTTCAGACCAGAACGGACGAGAGCTGACCAGCGTGCCCGCGCCTTCACCGTGAGAAACACCGTAAATGATCAAACCCACAATAACCGCAACAATACCCATTTGCAGAATAACAATCAGGGTGTTGAAGTTCGCCACGGTCTTAATGCTGCGCAGGTTAGAGATGGTCATAAAGGCCACTAACGCAACAACAAAGAGCCACGACGGTACGGAAGGTACCAGCGCTTCGAAGTAAATTTTTGCCAGCAGAATGTTGATCATCGGCATGAACAGGTAGTCCAGCAGCGATGACCAGCCCACCATAAAGCCAACCGCCGGGCTAATGGATTTCTGGGCATAGGTGTAGGCAGAGCCTGCAGACGGGAAACGGCGAACCAGTTTACCGTAGCTCAGCGCTGTAAAGAGAATAGCGACCAGTGCAAAGGCATACGCCGTTGCCACATGACCGTCAGTAAGGCCTGATACGATACCGAATGTATCGAACAGCGTCATTGGTTGCATATAGGCAAGGCCCATCATAACAACCGGAATCAACGTAAGTGTTTTACGTAATTCCACGCGAGAGGTGTTTGGAGTTGCGTTATGTGACATAGTTATTCTCCTTTACGGTGATAACCGCCACGTAAGCGAAAAATTGCCCCATTTCTTTCTTCCTCAGCGACAACAACTGTCGGATTTTAGTAAATATCTATCCGGTACGAAGCCCGGCCTCTTGGTTTTTAGTTTCGTTTCATACATGCAAAAAAAAATAACCGACGCCTTTTATATCGTCGATTATTCCTTTGGTTGCTGCGGCGCATTTTGCCCCACATCAGATACAAAACGCAATACTTTACAAAGGCATTGTAAATATTCCTGCGCTAACTGGCTGATTTGTGGACGCTGCTCTGCGTATAGACAGCGGCGATAGCACTATTTGCTAAAATTTCGTCCCGCCACCAGGCGCTGGCTAACCCCGCCGTTTGTTCATTCCAGCCAACCCAGACCGATTCATTACTGCTTTGAGCCAGCACCTGTTTTTCAATCAGCGCGCCGCTATCAAGAAATCGCTGCGCCAGATAGCGAGGTAAATAGCCGCAACCCAGCCCACTGATTTGCAATTCCAGCTTGGTTTTAAAATCAAAAACGGTGATGGCCTCCTGCTCATCAAGCAGCTGCGACGATACGGCACATTCCGGCCGTGAACTGTCGCCCACCACAATGGCACGGTAACCTTTAATAACGCGCCGGTTAATGGGCTCAGGCTCCCGGGCCAGCGGATGATGCGGAGCAACCGCAAAAACTTGCTCAAGTATCCCGAGGCGGGCAAACCCAAAATCGCTCAGTTGAGGAGGTTCATGTAATGCGCCGACGATGATATCCGCCCTCCCCTGAACCAAGGCCTCCCAGGAGCCGCCCAGCACACCATTAATGAAAATCAGCCGGGTCACGCTGTGGCGCTGATAAAACGCTTCAATCAGCGGCGTCAGAAGGGAAAACGAATCTATGGTCACTCCCGTTTTTGCAACACCGATTTTGACGACAAGTTGGCTTG
>NZ_JACASJ010000018.1:0-16746 GCF_013391025.1 Enterobacter sp. SECR19-1250
TATGGAAAACTGAATATGGCGTTCTGAGTCTTCCCACCATGATCGGGGAAGACCCTGATATATACACTAAAGCAGCACAATAACTATCTGTCAGGCAGTCTGCCGGGCCGGGATGCGAGGGAAAACTCCAGAAGGAATTGCTTAACTGTTACACACAGCTTCAACCCGGGCAGCTCCGCACGAGCAACCTGAAAGTGAATAGATATGATAAATGCAAATCGTCCGATAATGAATCTCGACCTCGATCTGCTGAGAACGTTTGTTGCGGTCGCAGACCTCAACACTTTTGCAGCAGCTGCTGCCGCAGTTTGCCGAACCCAGTCCGCCGTCAGTCAGCAAATGCAGCGTCTGGAACAACTGGTTGGTAAAGAGCTTTTTGCCCGTCATGGCCGTAATAAGCTCTTAACGGAACACGGTATTCAGCTACTGGGTTATGCCAGGAAAATACTTCGCTTTAATGACGAAGCATGTATGTCATTAATGTTTAGCAACCTTCAGGGTGTGCTAACGTTAGGTGCATCTGATGAGTCAGCGGATACTATATTGCCGTTCCTTCTTAATCGAATCAGTTCGGTTTATCCGAAACTTGCGCTGGATGTTAGCGTGAAGCGTAATGCTTTTATGATTGAGATGTTAAAAGAGAACGAGGTTGACCTCGTGGTCACTACGCATCGTCCCGGCCAATTTAATTGCCTGACGCTGCGAACGTCTCCTACGCACTGGTATTGCGCGGCGGAATATGTGCTTCAGCAAGGCGAGCCGGTTCCTCTGGTCTTACTGGACGATCCGAGCCCATTCCGCGATATGGTGCTGGCGGCGCTCAACGAGGCCAACATTCCGTGGCGACTGGCGTATGTGGCCTCCACATTGCCTGCCGTTCGCGCAGCGGTCAAAGCCGGCCTTGGCGTAACGGCGCGTCCGGTGGAGATGATGAGCCCGGATCTGCGGGTGCTGGGAAAATCCGATGGACTCCCTCCACTGCCGGATACGGAGTATCTGCTGTGCCACAACACGTCCAGTAACAACGAGTTGGCGAAAGTGGTGTTCGAAGCAATGGAGAACTACCATAACCCGTGGCAGTTCGAGCATGTTACCCACGAAGGGGGGGATGACTCCCTGATCGTTGAAGGTGACTTTGAGTGATCGAGAGCTCAAAATTCTGGTAACAAAATGTAAGTGTAAAAAAATGCCACTCGCGCGATTTTCGCATGGAGTGGCTTTTTTTTTGCACAAATTCTCTCCGCTAAAGCGAGTTAAATGAAAAGAGCTCTTAATTATCAATGAGTAAAATACAGTTGATTAAAGTCTGAACAAATTCTTTTCTCACTTCCTTCCCGCGCCAGGCATGTTAATAAAACAGGAAAGATGTTGCCGTTTTACTGGTTGAATTAACAAAAGCGTGTCTCAGATCAAGAAAATACTCCCATTTAGGGGGAGGAATCGTTGGCAAATCCTGTCAAAATAGGAGGGTTATTTTTTTTACTTCCAAAACGGACACGATTCAACAACATGCATTTGACGAAAAGTCAGGTAACCACCAGGGTTAAAGGGCACCAAATGTTAATGAGAATCGCTCGATGTAATTTAATGTGAAGAAACCTTTGTTAAAGTTGACAATAGGTTATAGAAAGGAGTAAAAAACCCCATCATTTTGCTGTCTACGTCTCATTTCTGACAGTTAGTGTAAGGTTATTTGTTCCTCCCCATGAATCGATGTGATGCCCATCTGCCAGCAAGAGCAGTGTCGTTGGTATCACTTTTGATGAGTAAGCAATGAGTATGTCAACATCCACAGAAGTCATCGCTCATCACTGGGCATTCGCAATCTTTCTTATTGTAGCCATTGGCCTGTGCTGCCTGATGTTAGTCGGCGGCTGGTTCCTGGGCGGTCGCGCCCGCGCAAGGCACAAAAACAACCCTTTCGAATCAGGTATTGATTCAGTAGGTTCCGCTCGCTTACGCCTGTCTGCCAAGTTCTATCTGGTAGCCATGTTCTTCGTCATCTTTGACGTGGAAGCGCTTTACCTTTTCGCATGGTCGACCTCCATCCGCGAAAGTGGTTGGGTAGGCTTTGTCGAGGCCGCAATTTTCATTTTAGTGCTACTGGCCGGTCTGGTTTATCTGGTGCGTATTGGCGCGCTTGACTGGACGCCTGCGCGTTCACGTCGTGAACACATCAACCCGGAAAACAGTATCTCTAATCGTCAGCAGTAACAGCGAGGCAATAAGATGGATTATACGCTCACCCGCATAGATCCTAACGGTGAGAATGACCGTTACCCCCTGCAAAAACAGGAGATCGTAACCGACCCCCTGGAGCAAGAAGTCAATAAAAGCGTGTACATGGGCAAGCTCGAACATGCCATGCACGATATGGTCAACTGGGGTCGTAAGAACTCCATCTGGCCATACAACTTTGGCCTTTCCTGCTGCTACGTTGAAATGGTGACGTCATTCACTGCGGTACATGACGTTGCGCGTTTTGGGGCAGAGGTACTGCGTGCATCCCCACGTCAGGCTGACCTGATGGTGGTGGCCGGTACGTGCTTTACCAAGATGGCACCGGTTATTCAGCGTCTTTATGACCAGATGCTGGAGCCAAAATGGGTTATCTCCATGGGCGCATGTGCAAACTCTGGCGGTATGTACGACATTTATTCCGTTGTGCAGGGCGTAGATAAGTTTATTCCAGTGGATGTATACATCCCGGGTTGCCCGCCACGTCCGGAAGCTTACATGCAAGCGCTGATGCTGCTGCAGGAGTCTATCGGTAAAGAACGCCGCCCGCTGTCGTGGGTTGTTGGCGATCAGGGTGTCTATCGCGCGAACATGCAGTCTGAGCGCGAGCGTAAACGTGGTGAACGTATTGCCGTCACCAACCTGCGTACGCCTGACGAAATTTAATTTGCGCCTGTGGACCTGGAGAACACCTTCGCATATCACTACTCAAATAGCGCGAAGCCAGGCTTAACAGTCACCACGGACCATTTGCAATGGTGAACAATATGACCGACTTAACCGCGCAAGAAGCCGCCTGGCAGACCCGGGATCATCTGGATGACCCCGTCATTAGCGAACTGCGCAACCGTTTTGGGCCGGATGCCTTTACTGTTCAGGCGACCCGCACCGGGGTACCCGTTGTTTGGGTGAAGCGTGAACAATTGCTGGAAGTTGTCGATTTCCTCAAGAAATTGCCAAAACCTTACGTCATGCTGTTTGACTTACACGGCATGGATGAACGTCTGCGCACGCACCGCCAGGGTCTCCCTGCTGCGGATTTTTCCGTTTTCTACCACCTGATCTCAATAGACCGCAATACGGATATCATGCTCAAGGTGGCCTTGTCTGAAAACGACATGCATCTGCCGACGCTCACCAAACTTTTCCCGAACGCCAACTGGTACGAGCGTGAAACCTGGGAAATGTTCGGTATGACCTTCGACGGCCACCCGCATCTGACGCGCATCATGATGCCGCAGACCTGGACCGGCCACCCGCTGCGTAAAGACTACCCGGCACGTGCGACTGAATTCGATCCGTTTGAGCTGACCAAAGCCAAGCAGGATCTGGAGATGGAAGCGCTGACCTTCAAGCCGGAAGACTGGGGCATGAAGCGCGGTACCGAAAACGAGGACTTCATGTTCCTCAACCTCGGTCCAAACCACCCGTCTGCGCACGGTGCATTCCGTATTATTCTTCAGCTTGATGGCGAAGAGATTGTCGACTGCGTTCCGGATATCGGTTACCACCACCGTGGTGCTGAGAAAATGGGCGAGCGTCAGTCCTGGCACAGTTACATTCCGTATACCGACCGTATCGAGTATCTCGGCGGCTGCGTAAACGAAATGCCTTACGTGCTGGCCGTTGAGAAACTGGCAGGCATCACCGTGCCGGATCGCGTTAACGTGATTCGCGTTATGCTGTCAGAACTGTTCCGTATTAACAGCCACCTGCTGTACATCTCCACGTTCATTCAGGACGTTGGCGCGATGACCCCGGTCTTCTTCGCCTTTACCGACCGTCAGAAAATTTACGATCTGGTGGAAGCGATTACCGGTTTCCGTATGCACCCGGCCTGGTTCCGTATCGGCGGTGTGGCACACGATCTGCCGCGAGGCTGGGACCGTCTGCTGCGTGAATTCCTTGACTGGATGCCGAAACGTCTGGCCTCGTATGAGAAAGCCGCGCTGCGTAACTCCATCCTGAAAGGCCGTTCCCAGGGCGTTGCTGCCTACGGCGCGAAAGAGGCGCTGGAGTGGGGGACCACCGGTGCTGGCCTGCGTGCGACCGGTATTGATTTCGACGTGCGTAAAGCGCGTCCTTACTCTGGCTATGAGAACTTCGACTTTGAAGTCCCGGTTGGCGGCGGTGTTTCCGACTGCTATACCCGCGTGATGCTGAAAGTAGAAGAGCTGCGTCAGAGTCTGCGCATCCTTGAGCAGTGCCTCAACAACATGCCGGAAGGCCCGTTCAAGGCGGATCACCCGCTGACGACGCCGCCACCGAAAGAGCGCACGCTGCAGCATATCGAAACCCTGATCACCCACTTCCTGCAGGTTTCCTGGGGCCCGGTCATGCCGGCACAAGAATCCTTCCAGATGATCGAAGCGACCAAGGGTATTAACAGTTACTACCTGACCAGTGACGGCAGCACCATGAGCTACCGTACCCGCGTGCGTACGCCGAGTTTTGCGCACCTGCAGCAGATCCCGTCCGCCATCCGCGGCAGTCTGGTCTCCGACCTGATTGTGTATCTGGGTAGTATCGATTTTGTTATGTCAGATGTGGACCGCTAATTATGCACGAGAATCAACAACCACAAACCGAGGCTTTTGAGCTGAGTGAAGCAGAGCGTGCTGCCATTGAGCACGAGATGCACCACTACGAAGACCCGCGTGCGGCGTCCATTGAAGCGCTGAAAATCGTACAGAAACAGCGTGGTTGGGTGCCGGATGGGGCGATCTATGCGATCGCAGAAGTGCTGGGTATCCCGGCCAGTGACGTAGAAGGCGTAGCCACGTTCTACAGCCAGATCTTCCGTCAGCCGGTGGGCCGCCATGTGATCCGCTACTGTGACAGCGTTGTCTGCCACATTACCGGTTATCAGGGCATTCAGGCTGCGATTGAGAAAAAACTCAATATCAAGCCGGGCCAGACCACGTTCGATGGTCGCTTTACTCTGCTGCCAACCTGCTGCCTGGGTAACTGCGACAAGGGGCCGACCATGATGATTGATGAGGATACTCACAGCCATCTGACGCCGGAAGCCATTCCTGACCTGCTGGAGCAGTACAAATGAAAACTGTAATTCGTACTGCTGAGACACATCCGCTGACCTGGCGTCTGCGCGATGACAAACAGCCGGTATGGCTCGACGAATACCAGAGCAAAAACGGCTATGCCGGGGCGCGTAAAGCCCTGGGCGGCATGGCGCCAGACGACATCGTTAATGCGGTGAAAGAGTCGGGTCTGAAAGGCCGCGGCGGCGCGGGCTTCTCCACCGGTCTGAAGTGGAGCCTGATGCCAAAAGATGAATCCATGAACATCCGTTACCTGCTGTGTAACGCGGATGAAATGGAGCCGGGTACCTATAAAGACCGTCTGCTGATGGAGCAACTGCCGCACCTGCTGGTGGAAGGCATGTTGATCTCCGCGTTCGCGCTGAAAGCGTACCGTGGTTACATCTTCCTGCGCGGTGAGTACATCGAAGCGGCGGAAAACCTGCGTCGCGCGATTGCCGAAGCGACCGAAGCGGGCCTGCTTGGCAAAAACATTCTCGGCACCGGGTTTGACTTCGAGCTGTTCGTGCACACCGGTGCAGGGCGTTATATCTGCGGTGAAGAGACCGCGCTGATTAACTCCCTGGAAGGCCGCCGTGCGAACCCGCGTTCCAAGCCGCCGTTCCCGGCAAGCTCCGGTGTGTGGGGTAAACCGACCTGTGTGAACAACGTCGAAACCCTGTGTAACGTTCCGGCTATCCTCGCCAACGGTGTGGAGTGGTATCAGGGCATCTCCTCAAGCAAAGATGCCGGTACCAAGCTGATGGGCTTCTCCGGGCGCGTGAAAAACCCTGGCGTCTGGGAACTGCCGTTCGGTACCACCGCCCGCGAAATTCTTGAAGACTACGCCGGTGGCATGCGCGATGGCCTGAAATTCAAAGCCTGGCAGCCGGGTGGGGCAGGGACAGACTTCCTGACCGAAGCCCACCTTGACCTGCCGATGGAATTCGAAAGCATTGGTAAAGCAGGCAGCCGTCTGGGTACGGCGCTGGCGATGGCCGTCGACCACGAGATCGGCATGGTCTCGCTGGTGCGTAACCTGGAAGAGTTCTTCGCCCGTGAGTCCTGCGGCTGGTGTACACCGTGCCGTGACGGTCTGCCGTGGAGCGTGAAGATCCTGCGTGCTATCGAACGCGGCGAAGGCCAGCCTGGTGATATCGAGACACTTGAGCAACTGTGTCGATTCTTAGGGCCGGGCAAAACCTTCTGTGCCCACGCACCGGGTGCCGTCGAGCCGCTGCAGAGCGCGATTAAATATTTCCGCGACGAATTCGAAGCAGGCATCAAGCAGCCGTTCAGCAATACCCATTCAATCAATGGTATTCAGCCGAACCTGCTGAAAGCACGCTGGTAAAAACAGAATTTTGATTAACGCTCGAAGCAATTCGAGACAACTGGAAGCATGCTAATGGCTACGATTCATGTAGACGGCAAAGAATACGAAGTCAACGGGGCGGACAACCTGCTGGAAGCTTGTCTGTCTCTTGGCCTCGATATTCCGTACTTTTGCTGGCATCCGGCGCTGGGCAGCGTCGGTGCTTGCCGCCAGTGTGCGGTGAAGCAATATCAAAACGCGGAAGACACGCGTGGTCGCCTGGTGATGTCCTGTATGACGCCAGCCACCGAAGGCACCTTTATTTCGATTGATGACGAAGAAGCAAAACAGTTCCGTGAAAGCGTTGTGGAATGGTTGATGACCAACCACCCGCACGACTGCCCGGTCTGTGAAGAGGGCGGCAACTGCCACCTTCAGGATATGACCGTAATGACCGGTCACAGCTTCCGTCGCTATCGCTTTACTAAACGTACGCACCGTAACCAGGACCTGGGGCCGTTCATCTCTCACGAAATGAACCGCTGCATCGCCTGCTACCGCTGCGTGCGTTACTACAAAGATTACGCAGACGGTCAGGATCTGGGTGTGTATGGCGCACATGACAACGTCTACTTCGGTCGTCCGGAAGACGGTACGCTTGAGAGCGAATTCTCCGGTAACCTGGTAGAAATCTGTCCGACCGGCGTATTCACCGATAAAACTCACTCCGAGCGTTACAACCGTAAGTGGGACATGCAGTTTGCACCAAGCATCTGCCAGCAGTGTTCGCTGGGCTGTAACACCAGCCCGGGTGAGCGCTACGGCGAAATGCGTCGTATCGAAAACCGTTACAACGGTACCGTAAACCATTACTTCCTGTGCGACCGCGGTCGTTTCGGCTATGGCTATGTAAACCTGAAAGACCGTCCGCGTCAGCCGGTTCAGCGCCGTGGCGACGACTTTATCACCCTGAACGCTGAACAGGCGATGCAGGGTGCGGCAGATATTCTGCGTCAGTCGAAGAAAGTGATCGGTATCGGCTCCCCGCGTGCCAGCATCGAAAGCAACTTCGCGCTGCGTGAGCTGGTGGGGGCAGAAAACTTCTACACCGGTATCGCTCAGGGCGAGCAGGAACGTCTGCAGCTGGTACTGAAAGTGCTGCGCGAAGGCGGTATTCATACCCCTGCGCTGCGCGAAATCGAATCGTATGATGCGGTTCTGGTGCTGGGCGAAGATCTGACGCAGACCGGCGCTCGCGCGGCTCTGGCGGTTCGCCAGGCGGTGAAGGGTAAAGCACGTGAAATGGCAGCGGCACAGAAAGTGGCTGACTGGCAGATTGCGGCAATCCTCAACATCGGCCAGCGCGCGAAGCATCCTCTGTTTGTGACGAACGTCGACAATACCCGTCTGGACGATATCGCCGCGTGGACCTACTGCGCGCCGGTTGAAGATCAGGCGCGTCTTGGCTTTGCCATTGCTCATGCGCTGGACAACAATTCTCCGGCCGTTGAACTGGATCGTGACCTGCAAAGCAAAGTCGACGTGATTGTTCAGGCGCTGGCGGGGGCGAAGAAACCACTGATTATCTCCGGGACTAACGCCGGTAGCGCCGAGATCATTCAGGCTGCAGCGAACGTCGCCAAAGCCCTGAAAGGCCGCGGTGCGGACGTTGGTGTCACCATGATTGCCCGTGCGGTGAACAGCATTGGTCTGGGTATGATTGGCGGCGGCTCGCTGGAAGAAGCGTTAAGCGAACTGGAGTCCGGTGCTGCTGACGCCGTTGTGGTGCTGGAAAATGACCTGCATCGCCATGCCTCTGCCGCGCGCGTTGACGCTGCGCTCTCTAAAGCACCGCTGGTGATGGTAATCGACCATCAGCGCACCGCGATTATGGATAAAGCGCACCTGGTGCTCTCTGCGGCAAGCTTCGCAGAAAGCGACGGTACGGTTATCAACAACGAAGGCCGCGCACAGCGTTTCTTCCAGGTTTATGACCCGGCGTACTACGACAGCAACACCGTGATGCTGGAAAGCTGGCGCTGGCTGCACTCCCTGCACAGCACCGTGCAGAGCCGTGAAGTGGACTGGACGCAGCTCGACCACGTTATCGATGCGGTAGTCGAAAAACTGCCTCAGCTGGCGGGCATTAAAGATGCCGCGCCTGAAGCGAGCTTCCGTATTCGCGGCCAGAAACTGGCGCGTGAACCGCACCGTTACAGTGGCCGTACCGCGATGCGTGCCAATATCAGCGTGCACGAACCGCGTCAGCCGCAGGATAAAGACACCATGTTCGCCTTCTCCATGGAAGGGAACAACCAGCCGTCTGCGCCGCGTTCACAGATCCCATTCGCATGGGCGCCGGGCTGGAACTCCCCGCAGGCGTGGAACAAGTTCCAGGCGGAAGTGGGCGGTTCACTGCGTCACGGCGATCCGGGCGTGCGTCTGATTGAAGCCTCCGAAACCGGTCTGGACTTCTTCACGACCGTTCCGGCGAGCTTCCAGGCGCAGGACGGTAGCTGGCGTATTGCGCCGTACTACCATCTGTTTGGTAGCGACGAGCTGTCCCAGCGTTCACCGGTATTCCAGCAGCGTATGCCGCAGCCGTACATCAAGCTCAACCCGGCAGACGCCGCGAAGCTTGGCGTTAACGCGGGTGCGAACATTGCCTTTAGCTACGAAGGCCAGACCATCAGCCTGCCGCTGATTATCTCTGAAAGCCTGACAGCAGGGCAGGTCGGTCTGCCGATGGGTATGCCTGGCATCGCGCCGGTACTGGCGGGTGCGCGTCTTGATAACCTGCAGGAGGCAAAAGCATGAGTTGGTTAACGCCGGATCTTATCGACATCCTGCTGAGCATTCTGAAAGCGATTGTCATTCTGCTGGTGGTGGTCACCTGTGGTGCGTTCATGAGCTTTGGTGAACGTCGTCTGCTTGGTCTGTTCCAGAACCGTTATGGACCAAACCGCGTTGGCTGGGGTGGTTCACTCCAGCTGGTCGCGGACATGATCAAGATGTTCTTCAAAGAGGACTGGATCCCACGCTTCTCGGATCGCGTGATCTTTACGCTGGCACCGATGATCGCCTTCACCTCGCTGCTGCTGGCGTTTGCTATCGTTCCTGTCAGCCCGACCTGGGTGGTGGCTGACCTGAACATCGGCATTCTGTTCTTCCTGATGATGGCAGGACTCGCGGTTTACGCGGTACTGTTCGCAGGCTGGTCCAGTAACAACAAATACTCGCTGCTGGGTGCGATGCGTGCTTCCGCGCAGACGCTGAGCTACGAAGTGTTCCTGGGGCTCTCCCTGATGGGCGTGGTGGCGCAGGCCGGTTCATTCAACATGACCGACATCGTTAACAACCAGGCCGACATCTGGAACGTTATCCCGCAGTTCTTTGGTTTTGTTACCTTTGCTATCGCGGGCGTGGCGGTGTGTCACCGTCACCCGTTTGACCAGCCAGAAGCCGAACAGGAACTGGCCGACGGTTACCACATTGAATATTCCGGTATGAAATTCGGTCTGTTCTTCGTGGGCGAGTACATCGGTATCGTCACCATTTCCGCGTTGATGGTAACGCTGTTCTTTGGTGGCTGGCATGGCCCGTTCTTACCGCCGTTCATCTGGTTCGCGCTGAAAACCGCGTTCTTCATGATGATGTTCATTTTGATTCGCGCAGCGTTACCGCGTCCGCGTTATGACCAGGTAATGTCCTTCGGCTGGAAAGTGTGCCTGCCGCTGACGCTCGTCAACTTGTTGGTAACGGCGGCTGTCATTCTCTGGCAGCAGCCATAAGGGGCTATAGACCATGACCTTAAAAGAATTACTGGTAGGCTTCGGTACCCAGGTACGCAGTATCTGGATGATCGGCCTGCACGCGTTTGCCAAACGCGAAACCCGGATGTACCCGGAAGAGCCGGTATATCTGCCGCCGCGCTACCGTGGCCGTATCGTGCTGACGCGCGACCCGGACGGTTCCGAGCGCTGCGTTGCCTGTAACCTGTGTGCGGTAGCGTGTCCGGTAGGCTGTATCTCTCTGCAGAAAGCAGAGACGGTAGACGGCCGCTGGTACCCTGAGTTCTTCCGCATCAACTTCTCACGCTGCATCTTCTGTGGTCTGTGTGAAGAAGCGTGCCCAACCACGGCGATTCAGCTCACCCCGGACTTCGAACTGGGTGAGTACAAGCGTCAGGACCTGGTGTACGAGAAAGAGGATCTGCTGATTTCCGGTCCGGGCAAATACCCGGAATATAACTTCTACCGGATGGCGGGTATGGCAATCGACGGCAAAGATAAGGGCGAAGCAGAGAACGAAGCCAAGCCTATCGACGTCAAGAGCCTGTTACCGTAAGGAGAGGGCAATGGAATTCGCTTTTTATATCTGTGGCCTTATCGCCATCCTGGCTACGCTACGAGTGATTACGCACACCAATCCGGTGCATGCGCTGCTGTACTTAATCATTTCGCTGCTGGCTATTTCCGGGGTGTTCTTTGCGCTCGGCGCGCACTTTGCCGGTGTGCTGGAAATCATCGTTTACGCCGGTGCCATCATGGTGCTGTTCGTCTTCGTGGTGATGATGCTGAACCTGGGCGGCTCTGAAATTGAGCAGGAACGTCAGTGGTTAAAACCGCAGGTGTGGATTGGCCCGGCAATTTTGTCGGCCATCATGCTGGTGGTGATTGTTTATGCCATTCTCGGCGTGAACGACCAGGGCATCGACGGTACGCCAATCGGCGCGAAAGAAGTGGGTATCACGCTGTTTGGCCCATACGTTCTGGCGGTTGAACTGGCCTCTATGCTGCTGCTGGCGGGTCTGGTTGTTGCCTTCCACGTTGGTCGCGAAGAGCGTGCTGGTGAGGTGCTGAGCAACCGCACTGACGACCGCGCGAAAAGAAAAACGGAGGAACGCGCATGATCCCCTTAACACATGGACTGATCCTCGCTGCGATTTTATTCGTTCTGGGCTTAACCGGTCTGGTTATCCGCCGCAATCTGCTGTTTATGCTGATCGGTCTGGAAATCATGATTAACGCCTCCGCGCTGGCCTTCGTGGTCGCCGGAAGCTACTGGGGCCAGACCGATGGTCAGGTGATGTACATTCTCGCCATCAGCCTCGCGGCTGCCGAAGCGAGTATTGGCCTGGCGCTGTTGCTGCAGCTCCATCGTCGCCGCCAGAACCTGAACATCGATTCAGTAAGTGAGTTGCGTGGATGAACATGCTTGCCTTAACCATTATTTTTCCGCTGATTGGCTTCGTGCTGCTGGCGTTTTCTCGCGGCCGCTGGTCTGAGAATCTGTCTGCGACCGTCGGCATGGGATCTGTCGGTCTGGCTGCGCTGGTAACAGCGTATGCGGGTATCGATTTCTTCAACAACGGGCGTCAGGCCTTCAGCGTGCCGCTGTGGACCTGGATGTCGGTCGGTGATTTCAACATCGGTTTTAACCTGGTGCTGGATGGTCTCTCGCTGACCATGCTCTCCGTGGTGACCGGCGTGGGCTTCCTGATCCATATGTTCGCCTCCTGGTACATGCGCGGTGAAGAGGGCTACTCCCGCTTCTTCGCCTACACCAACCTGTTTATCGCCAGCATGGTGGTTCTGGTGCTGGCCGATAACCTGCTGCTGATGTATCTGGGCTGGGAAGGCGTGGGTCTCTGTTCGTACCTGCTGATCGGGTTCTACTACACCGATCCGAAGAATGGCGCAGCGGCCATGAAAGCGTTCGTCGTGACCCGTGTGGGTGACGTCTTCCTCGCGTTCGCGCTGTTCATTCTCTACAACGAACTGGGCACGCTGAACTTCCGCGAAATGGTGGAACTGGCGCCGGCACACTTCGCCGCAGGCAACAACATGCTGTGGTGGGCAACGCTGATGCTGCTGGGTGGTGCTGTGGGTAAATCTGCACAGCTGCCGTTGCAGACATGGCTGGCCGACGCGATGGCGGGTCCAACCCCTGTCTCCGCGCTGATCCACGCCGCGACCATGGTCACCGCCGGTGTGTACCTGATTGCGCGTACCCATGGCCTGTTCCTGATGACCCCGGAAATTCTGCATCTGGTGGGTATCGTCGGTGCGGTCACGCTGGTGCTGGCAGGCTTTGCCGCTCTGGTGCAGACCGACATCAAACGCGTTCTTGCTTATTCCACCATGAGCCAGATTGGCTACATGTTCCTGGCGCTGGGCGTTCAGGCGTGGGACGCGGCGATTTTCCACCTGATGACGCACGCGTTCTTTAAAGCGCTGCTGTTCCTCTCATCCGGTTCCGTGATCCTGGCCTGCCATCACGAGCAGAACATCTTCAAGATGGGCGGGCTGCGTAAGTCCATCCCGCTGGTGTATGTCTGCTTCCTGGTGGGCGGCGCGGCGCTGGCGGCACTGCCGCTGATTACCGCGGGCTTCTTCAGTAAGGACGAAATCCTTGCCGGTGCCATGGCGAATGGTCATATCAATCTGATGGTTGCGGGTCTGGTCGGTGCGTTCATGACCTCCCTGTATACCTTCCGTATGATTTTCATCGTATTCCACGGTAAAGAACAAATTCACGCTCATGCAGGGAAGGGGATTACTCACCACCTGCCGCTGATTGTGCTGCTGGTCCTGTCCACCTTCGTTGGCGCGATGATTGTGCCGCCGCTGCAGGGTGTACTGCCAGACACCACCGAGCTTGAGCACGGCCGCGTTCTGACGCTTGAAATCACCTCTGGTGTGGTCGCTATCGCGGGTATCCTGATTGCTGCATGGCTGTGGCTGGGCAAACGCATGCTGGTGACAGCCGTTGCCAACAGTGCGCCAGGCCGCCTGCTGGGCACCTGGTGGTACAACGCGTGGGGCTTCGACTGGCTGTACGACATGATCTTCGTTAAGCCGTTCCTGGGCATTGCGTGGCTGCTGAAGCGCGACCCACTGAACAGCCTGATGAATATCCCGGCGATCCTCTCCCGCTTTGCAGGTAAAGGCCTGCTGTACAGCGAGAACGGTTACCTGCGCTGGTATGTGGCGTCCATGAGCATCGGTGCGGTTGTCGTGCTGGCGCTGCTGATGGTGTTGCGTTGATCGTAAAGTGAATTTTATTCGAATTCGTTGAAAATCAGGCCCCTTCTGGGGGCCTTAAAAAGGAATGTAAATCGCCATGTTACTACCCTGGCTAATATTAATTCCCTTCATCGGCGGCTTCCTGTGCTGGCAGACTGAACGCTTTGGCGTGAAGATGCCGCGCTGGATCGCGCTGATCACCATGGGATTGACGCTCGCGCTTGGTCTGCAACTTTGGTTGCAGGGTGGCTACTCCCTGACCCAGTCTGCGGGCATTCCGCAGTGGCAGTCTGAGTTTATCCTGCCTTGGATCCCGCGTTTCGGCATTACGATCCACCTGGCGATTGACGGTCTGTCGCTGCTGATGGTGGTGCTGACCGGTCTGCTCGGCGTTCTGGCGGTACTTTGCTCCTGGCGAGAAATCGAAAAATACCAGGGCTTCTTCCACCTGAACCTGATGTGGATCCTGGGCGGCGTAATCGGCGTGTTCCTTGCCATCGACATGTTCCTGTTCTTCTTCTTCTGGGAGATGATGCTGGTGCCGATGTACTTCCTGATCGCGCTGTGGGGCCATAAGGCGTCCGACGGTAAAACGCGTATCACGGCGGCCACCAAGTTCTTCATCTATACCCAGGCGAGTGGTCTGGTGATGCTGATTGCCATTCTGGCGCTGGTGTTTGTGCACCACAATGCGACCGGTGTCTGGACCTTCAACTACGAAGACCTGTTGAAGACCCCGATGTCTCACGGTGTGGAATACCTGCTGATGCTCGGCTTCTTCATCGCCTTCGCGGTGAAAATGCCGGTCGTACCACTGCACGGCTGGCTGCCAGACGCGCACTCTCAGGCGCCAACCGCAGGTTCTGTTGACCTAGCGGGCATCTTGCTGAAAACAGCAGCCTACGGTCTGCTGCGTTTCGCGCTGCCACTGTTCCCGAACGCGTCCGCTGAGTTCGCACCGATTGCCATGTGGCTGGGTGTGATTGGTATCTTCTACGGTGCCTGGATGGCGTTCACGCAGTACGACATCAAACGTCTGATTGCGTACACCTCCGTTTCCCACATGGGCTTCGTGCTGATTGCTATCTACACCGGCAGCCAGCTGGCGTACCAGGGCGCGGTGATCCAGATGATTGCGCACGGTCTGTCCGCAGCCGGTCTCTTCATCCTCTGTGGTCAGCTGTACGAACGTCTGCACACCCGTGACATGCGTATGATGGGCGGTCTGTGGAGCAAAATTAAGTGGCTGCCAGCGCTGTCCATGTTCTTCGCGGTGGCGACCCTGGGTATGCCAGGTACCGGTAACTTCGTCGGCGAATTTATGATTCTGTTCGGCAGCTTCAAAGTGGTACCGATGATTACCGTCATCTCCACCTTTGGTCTGGTGTTCGCGTCCGTCTACTCGCTGGCGATGCTGCACCGTGCTTACTTCGGTAAAGCGAAGAGCGAAATTGCTGCACAAGAACTGCCGGGGATGTCGCTGCGTGAGCTGTTCATCATCCTGCTGCTGGTCGTACTGCTGGTGCTGCTGGGCTTCTTCCCGCAGCCGATTCTGGATACCTCGCACTCCGCGATGGGTAATATCCAGCAGTGGTTTGTTAATTCTGCTTCTACTACAAGGCCGTAATTCGCCATGACAATAACTCCACAACAACTGATCGCGCTGCTACCGCTGCTGATCGTCGGATTGACGGTGGTGGTTGTGATGCTCTCCATTGCGTGGCGACGCAATCACTTCCTGAATGCCACGCTGTCGGTCATCGGACTGAACGCCGCGTTAGTCTCTCTCTGGTTTGTTGGCCAGGGCGGGGCGATGGACGTCACCCCGCTGATGCGCGTTGACGGCTATGCCATGCTGTACACGGGGCTGGTTCTGCTGGCGAGCCTGGCGACCTGTACCTTTGCCTATCCGTGGCTCGAAGGCTACAACGACAACAAAGAAGAGTTTTACCTGCTGGTACTGATTGCCGCACTCGGCGGCATTCTGCTGGCGAATGCAAACCATCTGGCTGCGCTGTTCCTCGGCATTGAGCTTATCTCTCTGCCGCTGTTCGGCCTGATTGGTTACGCCTTCCGTCAGAAGCGCTCTCTGGAAGCGAGCATCAAGTACACCATCCTGTCTGCTGCTGCCTCGTCCTTCCTGTTGTTTGGTATTGCGCTGCTGTACGCGCAGACCGGTAACCTTTCGTTCATGGCGCTTGGCAAGAGCCTCGGCGACGGCATGCTGCACGAGCCGCTGCTGCTGGCGGGTCTGGGCATGATGATTGTTGGCCTCGGCTTTAAACTTTCTCTGGTTCCGTTCCACCTGTGGACCCCGGACGTTTACCAGGGCGCACCGGCGCCGGTTTCTACCTTCCTGGCGACGGCGAGCAAAATCGCCATCTTCGGTGTGGTCATGCGCCTGTTCCTGTACGCACCGGTAGGTGACAGCGAAGCAGTTCGCACGGTGCTGGGGGTTATCGCGTTCGTCTCCATCATCTTCGGTAACCTGATGGCGCTGAGCCAGACCAACATTAAACGTCTGCTGGGTTACTCCTCGATCTCTCATCTGGGCTACCTGCTGGTGGCACTGATTGCGCTGCAGAGCGGTGAGATGTCGATGGAAACCGTAGGCGTTTACCTGGCCGGTTACCTGTTCAGCAGCCTCGGCGCGTTCGGCGTGGTGAGCCTGATGTCCAGCCCGTACCGTGGCCCGGATGCAGATTCACTGTTCTCCTACCGTGGCCTGTTCTGGCACCGTCCGATCCTGTCTGCGGTGATGACCGTGATGATGCTCTCTCTGGCGGGTATCCCAATGACGCTGGGCTTCATCGGTAAGTTCTACGTGCTGGCTGTCGGTGTGCAGGCGCACCTGTGGTGGCTGACTGCGGGCGTGGTTATCGGCTCGGCAATCGGTCTGTACTACTATCTGCGTGTGGCCGTGAGCCTGTATCTGAGCGCGCCTCAGCAGCTCAACCGTGACGCACCAGGCAACTGGCAGTACAGCGCAGGTGGTATTGTGGTGCTGATCTCCGCGCTGCTGGTGCTGATCTTCGGTATCTATCCGCAGCCGCTGATTGATATCGTGCAGCGAGCAATGCCGCTGATGTAAAAGCAAAAAACCCGCCTCGGCGGGTTTTTTTAT
>NZ_JACASJ010000018.1:16756-59345 GCF_013391025.1 Enterobacter sp. SECR19-1250
GGGAGAGGGGCGGGGTGAGGGCACCAGCCCGCACCAGACTTAAGCCAGCTGTTTCCTGCTAATCAACGGCCCGTCAATCTTCTTCATCGAACGGTCCAGCACCTCTTCAATCACCGACGACAGCTCGTTCAGCTCAAACTTCGCCACGTAGCCGTCGGCCTTCACTTTACGAATATGATCTTCGTTGGCGTTGCCCGAAAGCGAAGAGTGGATCACAACAGGAATATCTTTCAGCAGCGGGTCGGTTTTGATTTTGCGCGTCAGCGTGAAACCGTCCATCTCTGGCATTTCGAGGTCGGTCAGCACCAGGGCAATTTTATCGGTGATCGGCACCCCTTCAGCCTGCGCCTGCGCGGCCAGCACGCCAATTTTCTCCCATGCGTCTTTACCGGTGATATGCAGTTGCGCCGGGATCTCCATAGCCTGTAATCCCTTCTCCAGCATGGAGCGCGCGACTTTGGAATCTTCCGCTACAATCGCCACAGCGCCAGGCTTGATGTGGAACTTAGTGGTCTGCAGATTCGTGGCGTGCAGATCGTGGTTGGCCGGCGTGATGTCATACAGGATCTGCTCAACGTCCAGCACCATCGCCAGTTCGTTGGTGTCGGTCTTTTCGTCCAGACAGGCAATACTGGTGATGTAACGTCCGCTGACGGCGGTTTCCGCCGCGTGAACCTGCTTCCAGTCAAGGCGCATGATGTTCTCAACCGATTCCACCGCAAACGCCTGCACGCTGCGGGCATATTCGGTGATCAGCAGGATGTTGAGCCCCGTCGACGGCTTACAGCCCGCCACGGCGGCCAGGTCGATCACCGGGATCACCTGATCGCGGATATTCACCATCCCCATCAGCGGGGACTTCATCCCTGCGGGTTTGGTGAACTCCGGCATCGGCACAATTTCACGCAGCTTAAAGACGTTAATGCCAAACAGTTCGGATTTATTTTCATTCAGAGACGTGCCCAGACGGAACAGCAACAGCTCAAAACGATTCGACAGGGTGAGATTTGCCCTGTCATCAATATCTTTCTGGAAATTATCCATTCTACCCTCAAGTGAAATGCTGCCCTTTTAATCGTTATCGGCATCCTGAGAGAAAAATGAAGGACTAAACGCTGACCTTAGTGAAATCGTTGGCCAGCTCACACGCCGGGAACACGTCGCGGCACTCTGCCAGCAGTTTTTCACAGCCGCGGGCGTCATAGCGCGAGCTGACATGGGTGACAATCAATCTTCCGACGTTCGCTTCACGGGCAAGCGCCGCCGCCTGACGTGTTGAGCTGTGACCCCGGCTGTTGGCTTTCTCTTCCATCGCCGTTTCAAGCGTGGCTTCGTGCACCATCACATCCACCTCTCGCGCCAGTTGCAGGGCCGCAGGGCAGGGCGAGGTATCGCCAAAAATCGCCAGTTTTTTCCCTGGCTGCGGTGGGGCGAGATAGTCCTGGCCATTAATCATGCGGCCGTCCTCAAGCGTGACGGTATCGCCCTGTTTCAGTCGCTGGAAAAGCGGTCCGGGCTTCACACCATCGGCAATCAGCGCAGCGGCGTCGAGCGCGCCGGGCTTATCATGCGCTTCGATGCGGTAGCCATAGCACTCAACCGGATGATTCAGCGGCCGGGCGGTGACGGTATAGTCCCCGTCATCCAAAACCAGCCCCTCGGTTATCTCAATCACCTCCAGCGGATAATCCGTCCATGACCCGCTCAGGCGCAGCGTGGTTTCAACAAACTCACCAGTACCCGCCGGCCCGTAAATCGTCAGCGGGTTGGCATTACCCGCCATCGAACGACTGCACAGCAGGCCCGGCAGGCCAAACAGGTGATCGCCATGCAGATGCGTGATAAAGATCTTATCCAGCTTACCGGGATGATAAGCGGTGTGTAACAGTTGATGCTGCGTTCCTTCGCCACAGTCAAACAGCCACAGTCCGCCACGGGTTGGGTGCTGCAGATCCAGCAGGATCGCGGTCACGTTTCGTGTGCGTGTTGGCACGCCAGCGGACGTACCCAGAAAAATCAGTTCCATAACGCAATCAGCCCTTTGCCGAATGGGGGAGGGTTTAGTATAACGTGATGAACCCAGGAAGGAGACCGACATGATCCAGTGGCAAGATTTACACCATAGTGAACTCACCGTTCAGACACTGTACGCCCTGCTCAAACTGCGCTGCGAAGTGTTTGTTGTGGAACAAACCTGCCCGTATCAGGACATCGATGGCGATGATCTGGTGGGCGAGAACCGTCATATTCTCGGCTGGAGGGATAACGAGCTGGTGGCGTATGCGAGGATTCTGAAAAGCGAGGACGATTTTGAGCCTGTCGTTATTGGTCGCGTCATTATTAGCGGCAAGGCGCGCGGTGAAAAACTGGGCTATCAGCTGATGGAAAAAACGCTGGAGGCATGCCAAAAACAGTGGCCAGACAAGGCGTTATACCTTGGTGCACAGGCGCACCTTCAGTCTTTCTACGGCCACTTTGGCTTTATGCCGGTCACGGACGTGTACGACGAAGACGGCATTCCTCATATCGGTATGGCGCGGGAAGTGAAACAGGCGTAATGGCAGGTCGTTGGCTATAGTTAGCGGACTGGTGTACTAACATGGAGAAAAATATGTCATTTCAATCCTGGGATACCCGTGTCGATGACGACCTGACGTTACTGAGCGAAACGCTGGAAGAGGTGTTACGTTCGTCCGGCGACCCTGCCGATCAGAAATATATCGAACTCAAGGCACGTGCCGAACAGGCGCTACATGATGTCAAAACCCGCGTCAGCCATGCGTCCGACAATTACTACTACCGCGCAAAAAAAGCGGTGTATCGCGCCGATGATTACGTCCATGAAAAACCGTGGCAAGGCATTGGTGTCGGTGCGGCGGTCGGTCTGGTGCTGGGGCTGCTTCTGGCCCGTCGTTAACCCCTGAATCGGACGCTTAACCCCTCCCTATACGTGGGTACTGATATTTCTGATGGTACCCCGTATACTAAGCGTTTTTACAGGGAGAGGTTCGCGTGCATTCGATTTCCAACGCGCTGGAACGTCTGCGTACTCAGCTTGCGCAAGCGTTACCCGCTACACCCGGCTTACGTCACGTTGACGTCTCTTTCCCGCTAAACGACGCTTTCGACCCTCTCGCCTGGCTTGGTGCTCAGTGCCTGTTTCCCCAGTTTTACTGGCAGCAGCGTAACGGTGATGAAGAACTGGCTGCGCTGGGCGCCGTCATCCATTTTCCCTCTCTGGCTCAGGCTTCGCAGTTTTTACAGCAACAGCCTGTAGCGAACGACACGCGGATCTGCGGCCTGAATGCCTTCACCCCGGAGCAGGGCAGTCTCTTTTTACCCCGCCTGCTGTGGCGACGTTCTGCCGGGACCGCCACGTTGCGTCTGCAGCTGTGGAGTGACCGTTCCCTTCAGGAGGATGCCGATGCGGCGCTGGCGTTCTTACAGCAGCTTCGCGATGCCCGCCCAATCCGCCCGCTCTCTGCCCAGGTAGTGCAGGAGAACCATCAGCCGCAAAAACCGGAATGGCTGCGCCTTATCCGTCAGGCGACAGAGACCATTGCGCGCGGCGAAGTCGAAAAGGTGGTGCTCGCCCGGGCAACCGATCTGCAGTTCAGTCAGCCGGTGAATGCCGTGGCGCTGATGGCGGCCAGCCGTGCCCTGAATCTGAACTGCTATCATTTCTGCATGGTTTTCGATGCCAGCAACGCGTTTCTTGGCTCCACACCTGAACGCCTGTGGCGGCGGCGCGGCAACCTGCTGCGTACCGAAGCGCTGGCCGGTACCGTCGCCAGCCATCCCGACGACAAGCAGGCCCGCCTTCTGGGCGACTGGCTGATGAACGATGATAAAAACCAGCGTGAAAACATGCTGGTGGTAGAGGATATCTGCCAGCGGCTGCAGCACCATACCCGGACGCTGGAGGTCCTTCCAGCACAGGTTATGCGGTTGCGCAAAGTACAGCATCTTCGCCGCTGCATCTGGACCGAGCTCAAGCATGCGGATGATGAGCAATGTCTGCATGTGCTGCAGCCGACGGCTGCGGTTGCCGGGTTACCGCGCCAGCCAGCACGCGAATTCATACACCGCGTTGAACCTTTCGACCGGGAGTGGTATGCCGGATCCGCCGGATATCTGTCGCCAGAACAAAGCGAGTTCTGCGTGGCCCTGCGCTCGGCGCGCGTCCATGACGCCACCGTCCGTCTTTACGCCGGGGCGGGGATCGTCAGCGGTTCCGATGCGGAACAGGAGTGGCAGGAGATCGAAAATAAAGCCGCAGGCTTGCGCTCTCTGCTCCTGAAGGATTAGTACTGATTCGCGCAATCCCGATTCATATCAAAATTCTATTTTTTTCTATTATTTATACTGTGTCGCATTCTTGATACCGGACAATCTCATGTCAGTAAGTTCTTTTAACCGACGCTGGGCGACGGTGATCCTTGAAGCCCTGACTCGCCATGGCGTCAGGCATGTGTGTATTGCGCCGGGCTCACGCTCCACACCGCTGACGCTGGCGGCAGCAGAGAACCGGGCATTTATTCACCACACCCATTTTGACGAGCGCGGCCTGGGCCACCTGGCTCTGGGGCTGGCAAAGGTCAGCAAGGAACCGGTGGCGGTGATCGTCACCTCCGGTACTGCCGTGGCAAACCTCTATCCGGCCCTTATTGAAGCCGGGCTGACCGGTGAGAAACTGGTTCTGCTGACGGCCGATCGCCCGCCGGAGCTTATTGACTGCGGAGCGAACCAGGCTATTCGTCAGCCGGGCCTCTTTGCCTCGCATCCTTCGCAGACGGTTTCGTTACCCCGACCCACGCAGGACATTCCCGCAAGCTGGCTGGTCTCGACCGTCGATCATGCCATGGAGACATTGCGCAGCGGGGCGTTACATATTAACTGTCCGTTTGCCGAGCCGTTGTATGGCGAAATGGACGACACCGGTCTTGCCTGGCAGCAGCAGCTTGGCGACTGGTGGGAGAGCGAAAAGCCGTGGCTGCGCGAGCAGACACACCTTGAGAGCGCAAAGCAACGTGACTGGTTCTTCTGGCGACAAAAACGCGGCGTGGTTATTGCCGGGCGCATGAGCGCTGCCGAAGGCAGGCAGGTGGCCGAATGGGCACACACCCTTGGCTGGCCGCTGATTGGCGACGTGCTGTCCCAGACCGGACAGCCGCTGCCGTGTGCCGATCTCTGGCTCGGGAATGCGAAAGCGGTGACTGAGCTGGCGCAGGCGCAGATTGTAGTTCAGCTGGGCGCAAGCCTGACCGGCAAACGGTTACTGCAGTGGCAGGCAACCTGTAGCCCGGAAGAGTACTGGCTGGTGGATCCGCTGGAAGGGCGGCTCGATCCGGCGCACCATCGCGGTCGTCGTCTGGTGAGCGACATTGACACCTGGCTGGCGCTCCACCCAGCGGAAAAGCGCGCCCCGTGGGCCGTTGAGATCCCGGCGCTGTCGCGTCAGGCGTGGGAGTTGACCCGTGCACAATGCGAAGAAATTGGTGAAGCGGAGCTGGCGCACCGTATTTACCAGTATCTGCCGGAGCAGGGGCAACTGTTTGTCGGCAACAGCCTGGTGGTGCGTCTGATTGATGCGTTCTCAAAACTGCCTGCGGGCTATCCGGTCTACAGTAACCGGGGAGCCAGCGGCATTGACGGGCTGATCTCTACGGCGGCGGGTGTGCAGCGAGCCAGCGCGAAATCCACGCTGGCGATCGTGGGCGATCTTTCGGCGCTGTACGATCTCAATGCGCTGGCGCTGCTGCGGCAGGTGTCGGCGCCGTTTGTGCTGATTGTGGTCAACAATAACGGCGGGCAGATCTTCTCCCTGCTGCCGACACCGCAGAGCGAACGCGAGCGCTTCTATCTGATGCCGCAGAACGTGCAGTTTGGACATGCCGCAGCGATGTTTAACCTGAAATACCACCGCCCGGAAAACTGGGAAGCGCTGGATGCAGTCCTGAGCAGCGCCTGGCGACAGCCCGGTGCAACGCTGATTGAACTGGTCGTCAACGAGGCTGACGGTGCGCAGAAGCTGCAAAGTCTGCTGGCGCAGGTGAGCCACCTGTGATCCTCGCAGGCGCGCAACAGGCCGGTAAGCCAGGTTACCCCTGGCTGGTCTTTTTGCATGGATTTTCTGGCGATTGCCGCGAGTGGCAGACGGTCGGCGAGGCGCTCAGCAATTATCCCCGGCTTTATCTCGACCTGCCGGGGCATGGCCGGTCCGCCAGTATGGCCGTCACGGGGTTCAAAGAAATGAGTGACGTGCTTACCCGAACCCTTGTTAGTTACAACATACTTAACTACTGGCTGGTGGGGTACTCCCTTGGCGGCCGCATTGCGATGTTTCATGCCTGCCAGGATCCTGCGGGGCTTTGCGGCATCATCGTGGAAGGTGGGCATCCGGGCCTGAAGGGTGTCGCAGCACGAGAGGCAAGAGCAGCATCCGACCATCTGTGGGCGCAGCGTTTTCGCACGCAGCCCCTCTCAAACGTCTTTGCCGACTGGTATCAACAGCCTGTCTTTGCCTCCCTGACGGACAGCCAGCGCAGGGAGCTCATCGCCCTGCGCTGTCGCAACGCGGGCACAAACCTGGCGATGATGCTCGAGGCAACCTCGCTCGCCGTGCAACCAGACCTGCGTGCCGCACTCAGCGCGCGACATTTCCCTTTTGATTATCTCTATGGCGAACGTGA
This sequence comes from Enterobacter sp. SECR19-1250, assembly GCF_013391025.1. Taxonomy (NCBI): domain Bacteria; kingdom Pseudomonadati; phylum Pseudomonadota; class Gammaproteobacteria; order Enterobacterales; family Enterobacteriaceae; genus Enterobacter; species Enterobacter sp. SECR19-1250. The sequence continues at coordinate 23,449 of NZ_JACASJ010000018.1, forward strand.
CGAGAAGTTCGCGGCCCTGGCCGCTGAACTGAACGCTGTTCGCCATGTCATTCCAAACGCCGGACACAACGCCCACCGGGAAAATCCCGGGGCGGTTAGCGCGAGTCTGGCTCAGATACTGCGTCGTCGAATAAAGGACACTCTATGATCTATCCTGATGAAAACATGCTCTATGCACCGGTTGAATGGCAAGACTGCTCCGAAGGTTACACCGACATTCGTTACCACAAATCGGCTGACGGTATCGCCAAAATCACCATTAATCGTCCGCAGGTACGTAACGCCTTCCGTCCCCTGACCGTAAAAGAGATGATTCAGGCCCTGGCGGATGCGCGCTATGACGACAACATCGGCGTTATCGTCCTGACCGGGGAAGGCGAAAAAGCGTTCTGCTCCGGTGGCGATCAGAAAGTACGCGGTGACTACGGCGGATACCAGGACGATGCGGGTACCCATCACCTGAACGTGCTTGATTTCCAGCGTCAAATCCGTACCTGCCCAAAACCCGTGGTGGCCATGGTGGCAGGCTACTCCATCGGCGGCGGCCACGTGCTGCACATGATGTGCGATCTGACCATTGCCGCAGAGAACGCCATCTTCGGTCAGACGGGCCCGAAAGTCGGCTCCTTTGACGGCGGCTGGGGAGCTTCTTACATGGCGCGCATTGTCGGTCAGAAAAAAGCCCGCGAAATCTGGTTCCTGTGCCGTCAGTACAACGCCCAGGAAGCGCTGGATATGGGCCTGGTTAACACCGTGGTGCCGATTGCCGATCTCGAAAAAGAGACCGTTCGCTGGTGTCGCGAAATGCTGCAGAACAGCCCAATGGCGCTGCGCTGCCTGAAAGCGGCCCTGAATGCTGACTGTGACGGTCAGGCGGGTCTGCAGGAGCTGGCGGGTAACGCCACCATGCTGTTCTACATGACCGAAGAGGGTCAGGAAGGGCGCAATGCGTTTAACGAAAAACGCCAGCCAGACTTCAGTAAATACAAACGGAACCCGTAATGCGTCGCGCGCAGGTTTACCGCTGGCAGATACCGATGGACGCGGGCGTGGTGCTGCGTGAACGGCGGTTAAAAACCCGTGATGGCTTCTTCGTGCAATTGCAGCAGGGCGAAGGGCAGGGCTGGGGCGAGATTTCGCCTCTGCCGGGCTTTAGCCTGGAGTCGCTGGAGGAGGCGCAGGCTGCGCTGATGGCATGGGTAGAGGAATGGCGCACAGGCCTGAATCCGCCGCTGCCCGATCTCCCTTCCGCCGCGTTTGGCATCAGCTGCGCGCTCGCGGAGCTCGACGGCAGCCTCCCTGATGAGGCCGATTACCGTGCCGCGCCGCTCTGCACGGGCGATCCGGACGAGCTGTTTGCCTTGCTCAGCGCAATGCCCGGCGAGAAAGTGGCGAAAATCAAAGTCGGTCTTTACGAAGCGGTACGCGACGGCATGGTCGCTAACCTCTTGCTGGAGGCGATCCCCGATCTGCGCCTGCGTCTGGATGCCAACCGCGCCTGGACGCCGCTTAAGGCGCAGCAGTTCGCGAAGTACGTCAACCCGGCGTACCGCAGCCGCATCGCTTTTCTGGAAGAGCCGTGCAAAACCCGTGAGGATTCACGCGCTTTTGCCCGAGAAACCGGCATTGCCATCGCCTGGGATGAAAGCCTGCGCGAGGCGGACTTTGCCTTTAGCGCCGAGCCTGGCGTCAGCGCCGTGGTCATAAAACCGACGCTAACGGGCAGTCTGGCGAAGGTGCGCGAACAGGTGGCGGCAGCGCATGAGGCAGGGCTGACGGCGGTGATCAGCTCCTCCATCGAATCCAGCCTTGGGCTGACGCAGCTGGCGCGCATTGCCGCCTGGTTAACGCCCGACACCATCCCGGGGCTGGATACGTTAAACCTGATGCAAACCCAGCTCATTCGCCCGTGGCCGGGGAGCGCGCTGCCGTGCGCGGGCGTTGAGGCGCTGGAGCCGTTGCAATGAGTTTTAGCGACTGGCCGTGGCGGCACTGGCGCGAGCAGCGTGCCGATAAACCGGCTCTGCGTCTCAACGACGAGGTGCTGAGCTGGCAACAGCTCTGCACCCGCATCGACAATCTGGCCGCAGGGTTTCATCAGCAGGGTGTGGAGGCGGGTGACGGCGTGCTGCTGCTCGCCCATAATCACCCGCAGACCCTGCTGGCATGGCTGGCGCTGCTCCAGTGCGGCGCGCGTATTCTTCCCGTTAATCCCCAGCTCCCGCATCCGCTGCTGGAGGTGTTGCTTCCGCAGATGACGCTGCGTTTTGCGCTGGTGCTGGACGGTCACTATGACGGGCTCGCCGCGCTTAGCGTACATGCTCCGTCCGGCGAATACCGCGTGGCATGGCAGCCTGAGCGGCTGGCCTCAATGACGCTCACCTCCGGCTCCACCGGGCTGCCGAAAGCGGCTGTTCATACCTGCGGGGCGCATCTTGCCAGCGCTGAGGGCGTCCTCGCGCTGATGCCCTACGGCGACGATGACGACTGGCTGCTTTCGCTGCCGCTGTTTCATGTCTCCGGGCAGGGGATCTTATGGCGCTGGCTGCAGGCTGGCGCGCGCTTAACCGTACGCGAGAAGCAGCCGCTGGAGCAGGCCTTGCAGGGGTGTACGCATGCCTCGCTGGTGCCAACTCAGCTCTGGCGTCTGCTCAATACCCACCAGCGGATCGCGCTGAAAGCGGTACTGCTGGGCGGGGCCGCCATCCCCGTTGAGTTGACGCAACAGGCGCGCGCGCAGGGTATTTCTACGTTTTGTGGCTATGGCCTGACGGAGTTTGCCTCTACCGTCTGCGCGAAAGAGGCTGACGGTGAGCCGGACGTGGGCAGCGCATTGCCGGGCAGGGAGGTTCAGGTCGTTAACGGTGAAGTGTGGATCAAGGCGCAAAGCATGGCCTCAGGCTACTGGCGCGACGGCGCGTTGCTGCCGCTCACGAATTCAGAGGGCTGGTTTGCCACCCGCGATCGCGGCGAACTGCATGACGGTCGCCTGACGATCCTCGGTCGGATGGACAACCTCTTTTTCAGCGGAGGCGAGGGCATTCAGCCGGAGAGTCTTGAGCGGATTATCGCGACCCATCCGCACATCAGCCAGGTTTTCATTGTTCCGCTGAATGACGCCGAATTTGGTCAGCGTCCGGTAGCGGTGGTGGAGTGTGAACCGGGAACGGATATTACCCGCTTGCCGGAATGGGTACAGGGCAAACTGGCACGATTTGAGCAGCCCGTACACTGGCTGGTACTGCCTGCGGAGTTAAAAAATGGCGGGATTAAGATCTCCCGCCAGGCGTTAAAACAGTGGGTGAATGCCCAGCTGTCTGGTTAATTAGCCGACATCGGGCTGCGGCTTACGCTGACGACGCAGCAGGCGCAGCACCGGCGGCACGACCACCACCACAACAGCCAGCACCAGCAGGATCTTCGCCACATTGCTGTCCCACAGAATGGCGACATCGCCATTGCTGATGGACAGGGCGCGGCGCAGGTTCTGCTCCAGCATCTCACCCAGCACAAAGCCCAGAATCAACGGCGACATCGGGAAGTGCATTTTACGCAAGATGTAGCCGAACACCCCCAGCACCACCATCAGAATCAGGTCGAAGGTGGTGCTGTGTACCGCATACACCCCCACCGCCGAGACGGCTGCGATTGCGGGTACCAGGAACCACAGCGGAATGGTCAGCATACGGGTGAACAGGCCAATCAGCGGAATGTTCATGACCAGCAACATCACGTTGGCAATCAGCAGTGCCGCAATCAGCCCCCAGACGATATCCGGCTGTTCGGTGAACATCGCCGGTCCTGGCGTGATGTTATAGAGCGTCAGCGCCCCCATCATCACCGCCGTGGTACCGGAGCCGGGCACGCCGAGCGTCAGCATGGGAATAAACGAGCCACAGGCCGAGGCATTGTTGGCCGCTTCGGGTGCGGCGACGCCGCGAATATCACCTTTACCAAAGCTGTCGCTGTTGCCGCTGAGTTTTTTCTCCGTCATGTAGGTGATGGCGCTGGCGATGGTCGCCCCGGCGCCCGGCAGAATGCCGACAAAGAAGCCAATGACCGCTGAACGCAGCGTGGTACCGATACACTGCACCCCCTCTTTGGCGTTAAAGAGCATCCGGCCGGTTTTACGCACCAGCGTCTGCCCGCTGCTGGTATGTTCCAGCATCAGTAAGATCTCAGAGACAGAGAACAGACCAATCACGACCACGATAAACTGCACGCCGTCGGACAGGTGAACGCTGTCGAAGGTAAAGCGATAGACCCCGGTGTTGGCATCCACGCCGACGGTGGCTAACCCTAAGCCAATCAGCGCAGACAAAAACGATTTCAGTGGGTTTTGCGCCATCATGCTGCCGAGACAGGCAATGGCGAAGACCATCAGGGCAAAATATTCTGCCGGACCAAACGCCAGCGACCATTGGGCCAGCGCAGGCGCAAACAGAATGATGCCGCCAATGGCAATCAGCGAGCCAAAGAACGAACTGACGGCGGAAATAGACAGCGCCACGCCGCCGCGCCCCTGCCGCGCCATTGGGTAACCATCCAGCGCGGTCATAATGGCCGCCGCATCCCCGGGCACGTTGAGCAGTATTGACGAGATTCGGCCGCCATATTCACAGCCGATGTAGACCGTCGCCAGCAGGATGAGCGCTGATTCCGCAGGCAGATGCAGGGCAAACGCCAGCGGGAGCAAAATAGCGACCCCGTTGATGGGCCCAAGCCCAGGCAACAGACCGACGATCGTCCCGACGAAGCAGCCGATCAGGGCGATCACCAGGTTTTCCGGGGTCATCGCCACAGCGAACCCCTGTGAGAGGTAAATCCAGGTATCCATAGCGTGCTCCGTTAATTAAGCCAGGCGCCAAGCGGCAACGTCACATCCAGCAGGCGGTCAAAGGCGTACCACAGGAAAATGCCCATCACCACGCCTGAGATCCCCGCCGCAGGCAGGCTGGCGTTAAACAGCGTGCCGATGACCATCGTCAGGATGGCGGTCGCTACCGGGAAGCCGAGCCATTCAAAGCCCCAGGCATACATCAGCAGCACAATGACCATCACCAGCAGCCGCTGCAAAATGCGCTTAGGCGGCCACTCTACGGTATCCGGGTGGCGTAACAGCATGGCCACCGAGCAAAGCAGCATCAGGCCGACAATGCCCATTGGAAAGGGGCGGGGCCCCACGGGTTCATAGCTGTATTCGCTGTGGATCTGCCAGGCGACGAACATCCCGCCAATACAGAGCAACAACCAGATCCCGGCAAAAATGCGATCGCTCATAGCGCCTCCGGTTATTTGGCCAGGCCAAACGCTTTTGCTTTCTCGCGGTAGTCATTCACCTGTTTTTTGACATACTCGTCCAGCTGCTTACCGTTCAGGTTGAACTCAAACAGCCCGCGCAGATCGCGTTGCTTTTTAAATTCGTCTGTCTGCTGCAGTTTGTTAAAGGTGTCGACCCACCACTGGTATTCGGCATCGGTCACTTTTGGCCCGACAAAGAAGCCGCGGATAATCGGCCAGACGAGGTCATAACCCTGCTCTTTTGCAGTCGGCACATTTGCCAGCTGTCCCGGCAGACGGTTTTCGGAGAAGACCGCCAGCACGCGGATTTTATCGCCGCTCAGGTAAGGCACCATTTCACTGAGATCACCGGAAACTGCCTGCACGTGGTTGCCCATCAGCGCCGTCACCGGTTCACCGCCGCCCTCAAACGCCACGTAACGCATTTTGTGCGGATCCACTTTCGCCTGCTGCGCCAGCAGGGCGGCTTTCATCCAGTCCTGGCTGCCGATGGAGGCGCCTGCGCCAATCACCACGCTGTTGGGGTCTTTTTCCATGGCGGTGAGCAAATCCTTCAGGGATTTCCACGGGGAATCTGCTCGCACGGCAATCATGCCGTAGTCGGTACCGACGGTGGCCAGCCAGCGCACGTCATCCACGCCGTAGCGGCCAAACTTGCCCTGGGAGAGGTTAAGCAGCGAGCCGCCGGAGAAGGCCACCACTGTGCCGGCTTCCGCCGGACGTTGCGCGACAATCGCGTTATAGGCCACCGCGCCCACGCCGCCTGGCATGTAGGTCACGCGCATCGGTTTTTCAATGGCCTTCGTCTCCAGCAGGCTGACCTGAATCAGCTTGCAGGTGAGATCGAAACCGCCGCCCGGTTTGGCCGGAGCGATACATTCGGTGCGGGACGGGGCGTCCTGCGCCTGGACAACAGAGGCACTCAACATTAATACGCTTGCAGCAATCGTTGAAAGTAATTGTTTTTTCATCGTTTATCCTCACGCCGGCGATCCGGGGGTACGGGTACGGGTTTTTTTCTGATTATGTGAACCACCTTGTAGCGGTTCCGTTGCGTGATTGTTAAAACAATAACCTTTCATTTCCCTTTCAACGCGACACCAACTTTACAGGATGTGATATGCGTCTCTTACTGGCGGAAGATAATCGTGAGCTGGCTCACTGGCTGGAGAAAGCGCTGGTGCAGGAGGGCTTTGCCGTAGACTGCGTTTCTGACGGGCGCGCGGCCGATCATCTGCTGCAGGGGGAAAATTACGCGGTGGCGATACTGGACATCGGTATGCCCGGTTTTGACGGCCTGGAGGTGGTGCACCGTTTACGTAAACGCGGCCAGACCTTGCCGGTGCTGTTTCTCACCGCACGCAGCAACGTGGCGGATCGGGTGAAAGGCCTGAACGCCGGGGCGGATGATTATCTGCCAAAACCGTTTGAGCTGGAGGAGCTGGACGCCAGGCTTCGCGCCCTGCTGCGCAGAAGCGAGGGGAGAACCCAGGAACGCCAGCGCCTTGGGGAGCTGGAGTATGACGACGACGGTTTTTTCCTGCTGCGCGACGAGCCGCTCTCGCTCACCCCGCGCGAACTGTCGCTGCTGAAGGTGCTGATGCATCGTCGCACCCGCCCCGTTTCCCGGCAGCAGTTGTTCGATCAGGTGTTTAGCCTGAACGACGACGTCAGCCCGGAGAGTCTCGATCTTTACATTCATCGCCTGCGCAAAAAGCTGAGCGGCAGCGGCGTGCGGATCACCACCCTGCGCGGACTGGGCTATGTGCTGGAGTGCGGCGATGAAGTGGGTTAAGCCTCAGTCGCTTTATCTGCAACTGCTGCTTTTTCTCGGCCTGCCGCTGCTGTTGCTGTGGGGATTATCGGCTTTTAACAGTTACGTCAGCGCCCTGCAGGCGGCGACCCAGGCGTACGACCGCACGCTGTTATCTTCGGCGCGTACCGTCTCTGAGCGGCTGGAGGTGCACAACGGCAAGCTGCTGGTTGATGTTCCCTGGGTGGTGCTCGACAGCTTTGAGCTGAACATGAACGATCGTCTCTATTACAAGGTGGTTGACCCGGAGGGGCGGGTGATCTCCGGCTATGACGATCTGCCGAACATGCCCCCCTCCACGTCGCGCACCACGCACTATCCCGCGCTGGCCTGGTTTTATCATACCGAGTATCGCGGCCAGGCGATCCGCGTGGCGAAGCTTCTCCAGCCGATTAACGAAGACAATGTTTCCGGTATGGCGGAAATCTACGTCGCCGAAACCTTGCAGTCGCGGCGCTATCTGGCCACTCAGCTTCTGTTTTCTTCGCTTGTTTCGCAGGGGCTGCTGGTGCTGCTGACGTTGGTCTTAACCGCCTGGCTGCTGCGCCGCGTGCTGCGCCCGATGCGTCAGCTCTCCTCGCTGATGGTGCGCCGTGAGCCTGGGCTGCTGGCCCCGCTGCCGGAATTGCTGCCCTGGTCGGAAACGCGGCTACTGATCGTGGCTTTTAACCGTTATATCGACAGATTACGCGGCGTGCTTTCCCGCCAGGAGCGCTTCAACGCCGATGCGTCTCATCAGCTCAAAACGCCGCTGGCGGTGCTCAAAACCCAGGTTTCCGTTGCCCTGACGCGAAACGATCCGGCCCTGTGGCAGGAGAGTTTACGCGCCATGAACGTGACGCTGGATAACACCATCGTCCTCACCGAACGGCTGCTGCAACTCTCCACGGTGAGGCGCAAAGAGCAGGGGGATCGCCAGTTTGCGCCGGTGGACCTGGTTGAGGTGGTGCAGAACTGCTGTTTCTCCAGACTGACGCAGGCGCGCAGCAAGGCGATCGATTTGGGTTATGACGGCATTCAGCAACCCGTCTTGATAGACGGTGATGAGGTGCTGCTGGGGGAGCTGTGCGCCAACCTGCTTGAGAACGCGATCAAGTACACCCCGGCAGGAGGCATCGTCACCGTGTTCCTGCACACCGACGCGGGCGGCGTTGAGCTCAGCGTGGAGGATAGCGGGCCCGGCATCGAAGACAGCCAGATTTATCAGGCAATACTGCCTTTCCATCGGCTCGACAACGTCGGGGACGCCAGCGGATCGGGTATCGGGCTGGCGCTGGCGAGCGATATCGCCCGGCTTCACCGAAGCCACCTGCAGCTTTCCCGCAGTGAGGCACTGGGAGGGCTGAGCGTAAAAATGCGCTTTCTGTTGCTGACGTAAAAAAACCGCGCGTTTCAAATCGTTACAATCTACTTGCCCGCCGCACGCAGAGTGCTTGATCGCCAGGCGTCTCAGGTTAAAATCTCGCGGTTTTTTTGGGACTTTTCTATAAATTGCGCGGGAACACGATAATGAAAAAAGTGGCATTGATGGGCTTAGGCCTGATATTCGTTTCGGCGGCGGCTAACGCCATCAGTTTTAACGGCTCTGCGGGTCAGGATTACACCCACCTGGGCTTTGGCCTGGGTACCGAGACCGCCGGTCTGGCGATGACCGGCGGCTGGACGCATAACGACGACGATGGCGATGCGGCAAGCCTCGGCCTGGGTCTGAATATTCCTCTTGGCCCGTTCCTGGCCACCGTCGGCGGTAAAGGCATCTACACCAACCCGAACGACGGCGACGAAGGGTATGCGGCAGCGGTGGGCGGCGGTCTGCAGTGGAAAATTGGCGACAGCTTCGGCCTGTTTGGTGAGTACTACTACTCTCCGGACTCCCTCTCCAGCGGTATCGACAGCTATGAAGAAGCCAACGCGGGTGCGCGCTGGACCATCATGCGCCCAATTACCATTGAAGCGGGTTATCGTTATCTGAACCTGGCGGGCAAAGACGGCAACCGCGACAACGCGCTGGCTGACGGCCCGTACGTGGGCGTCAGCGCAGGCTTCTAACTCCTCCGGCGCGGCGTTCGTCGCGCCAGTTTCTCTCCTCTCCATGCCGGTGATTGCGCTATAGTGTTTTCACCATATAAGCGGGAGAACACAATGATTAACGTGGAGATGTTATCCACCGGCGACGAAGTGCTGCATGGGCAGATTATTGATACCAATGCTGCCTGGCTTGCCGATCTTTTCTTTGAGCAAGGATTACCGTTAACGCGCCGCAATACCGTAGGCGACAGTCTTGAGTCGCTGGTGACCGTTCTGCGCGAGCGTAGCGAACACTGCGACGTGCTGATTGTGAACGGTGGGCTCGGCCCCACCAGCGACGATCTCAGTGCACTGGCTGCCGCGACCGCCAAAGGCGAAGGGCTGGTGTTGCACGAGGAGTGGCTGGCCCACATGGAGCGTTTCTTCTCCGAACGTGGCCGCGTGATGGCACCCAGCAACCGCAAACAGGCTGAAATCCCGGCCAGCGCCGAACTGGTCGATAACCCGGTGGGTACTGCCTGCGGTTTCGCCGTTCAACTGAACCGCTGCCTGATGTTCTTCACGCCGGGTGTCCCGTCTGAATTTAAGGTGATGGTCGAACAGCAGATCCTGCCGCGCCTTCGCCAACGTTTTACCCTGCCTGAACCGCCAGTCTGCCTGCGCCTGACCACCTTTGTCCGTTCGGAAAGCGATCTGGCGCAGAGCCTCGATCACCTGCCGCTGCCGCCGGGGGTATCCATGGGCTATCGCTCTTCCATGCCGATCATTGAACTCAAGCTCACCGGGCCTGCCACGCAGAAAGCGGCGATGCTGGCGCTCTGGCCGGAAGTGCAGCGCGTGGCGGGCGAAAGTCTGATTTTCGAGGGTACGGAAGGGCTACCGGCGCAGATTGCGAAGCATCTGCAGTCGCGCCAGCTGAGCGTCACCCTCAGCGAGCAGTTCACCGGCGGCCTGCTGACGCTGCAACTGTCGCGCGTTAATGCTCCGCTGCTGGCCAGCGAGGTGGTGCCGTTCCAGCAGGAGACGCTGGCGCAGACGGCGCGCTGGGCGTCAGAACGCCGGGTCAACCATTTTGCCGGGCTGGCGCTGTTTGTCGGGGGTATGGATGAGGAATATCTCAACTTTGCGCTGGCTACGCCGGAAGGGACGCATGCCTTAAGAGTCAAAATGAGTATCACCCGCCACAGCCTGGCGGTGCGTCAGGACGTCTGCGCCATGATGGCGCTGAACATGCTGCGTCGCTGGCTGGCAGGTAAAGAGGTGGCCAGCGAGCACGGCTGGATCAACGTGGTGGAATCGCTGTTCGTTGAGTGACCGGTTTGCCGGGGCGGCGGCCCCGGCGATACCTAACCCAGGGCCTTCGCCAGCAACGTGATCGGATGCTCGCAGCGCTTGCTGGTGGACATCTCTATCTGCCACTTGCAGGTTTCGCAGTCGGTCACCACGATATCCGCGCCGCTCTCCTCAATCTGGCGGAACAGCGGCGCGCCAATTGCCTGTGATGTTTCGTAATTTTCACGCTTAAAGCCGTAGGTCCCCGCAATGCCGCAGCAGCGCGAATCCAGCACCGTCAGCTCCAGCCCCGGAATTAACCGCAACAGTTCCAGCGTGTAAAGCGCCCAGCCCATTTTTTCCATATGGCACGGCGTGTGGTAGACCACTTTCAGGGGTAAATTTTTCAGCGGTAGCGTCTGCCCGCTGTCCAGCTTGCGCCACAGGAAACGGGTTGCCAGCTCGATATGTTCGCGCAGGCCGGTATTGTCCACGTCCAGCAGGTGCGGATACTCATCGCGCAGCGTGAAGGTACAGGTCGAGGAAGTGGCCAGCACCGGAATGCCTTGATCGACGATGGCCTCGCGCAGCGACGAGACGTTGCTTCTGGCCTGTTTGCGCGCTTTATCGGTAAACCCGTTGGCGATCAGCGGCACGCCGCAGCATTTCTCCTTGTTCAGTAACTGCACGCCTGTACCCATGGCGTTCAGCACTTTCAGCAGATCTTTACCCAGTTGCGGATGGTTGTAATTCACGTAGCAGCCATGGAAGAACGCGACCTGGTCGGCATACCGCGCCTGGTCTGCCGCTACGGATTTGTACCAGCGGCGGAAAGTGCCGTGGGAATATTTGGGCAAACTGCGGTGATGGTCGATCTTAAGCGTGGCATCCAGCAGCTGGCGCACCGGTTTCAGCGAGGTCGCGGCGTTCACCAGCGGGGCAAACGGCGTGGAGACGCTGCCCATCAGATCGGTATGGCTAAGAATGGCATCGCGCAGCGACGGTTTTTGCGTGCTATAGCGTGCCCGGGCGCGCTGAATAATGTCGCCGATTTTCACGTCCGACGGACAGGCGACTTCACAACGTTTGCAGTTGATGCAGTATTTCAGCGCGTCATCGTACAGCGCGCCGTCCTTCAGACGCAGGCGCTCGCCGTCCGGCCCGGCCTGTTTCGGCCCAGGATAGCGCGGGTTAACGCCGCTGACCGGGCAGACGGTGGTGCAGACCGTGCATTTGATGCAGCTTTCAAAGCGGGTATCGTTCATTGTTCAGCCTCCGTGCGCTGGCAAATCTGCTCTGCCACATAGAGCGCCGTTATGGCGCAGACGCCGCCGCCGCAGCCCTGGGCGATAGGATCGTATCCGCCCAAAAGCGAGCCGATGGCGTAGAGATTCGGTACTGACTTTCCTGAAAGTTGCGGATGCAGCTGGTTATCCACGATTACGCCGAACTGCTGCCACGGCTGCGGGGTAAAGAAATCGCTCTGATACCAGTCCGCGCGAGAGGCGCTCTGGCGGACGTCCAGCCCCATAATCGCCTCGCGAATGCCGTCCCGGCTGCTCAGCAGACCGTTGCTGAAGAAACTGCCGCTTGCCAGCACCGCGTAACGCGTACGAAGCGGAATATCGTCGTGGTTGCGGGTCCAGATTTCGCTCACCGAGCCGTCAGTCAGGGTGATTTTTTTCACTTCATCACCCGCCATCCACACGCCTCCCTGGGCCACAAACTGGCGCTGAAGCTGGGTATGCAGGCGAATGCCGGGCACCGACGGAGGAAGCGTTGGCAGCAGGCCGAGCGAGCAGGGCAGGCGGTCGGACAGCCAGCGCCACAGCCGGTTGTCCTGCAAGCCAAAGCAGGCGGGCATAAACAGCGCATCGCATCCCTCTGCAAGCGGTTTGAGCGCCTCATACAGCAGCGGCCATTTCTCTTCGTTATCGAGCAAACGGGCAATATTCACGGCGCGGAACTCGCTGGGGTTGTCGCGCAGGACATCCAGCTCAGGAAGGTCAATCTCTGCCGTTTCAGCGTTGACCCCCTGGCGACTGAGCGAGGCCGCTGCCAGATGGGGCTGAAAATCCAGAAAACCGCTAATGCCCACCACCCGCACGCGCGTGGCCTTGAACGGGGCAACGGGCACCTCCTCCGGGCTGAGCCAGGCGGAACGCAGGGTGCCAAGCGGCGTGACGCGCGCGTGATTTTGCCTGGCACTCCCCTGCATACGTGCGCCGCAATCAGCCAGCAGCGCTTCGGTTTCCAGGGCAAAGCGGTCAATGTGCTGCGCGCCAGTCAGGTGATAAGGATGCTCTGCCGGCAGTTTTTCGCGGTACGTTTCGTCCACCAGATCCAGCGAGCCCGACGAGAAGTGCAGGGCGCTCTGGCCCCGGGTGATAATGGCGCAGCGCAGTCCCTGCTTCGTGAGTTTGATGCCACAGAGCAGACCCGCCAGCCCGCCGCCGACGATCACCGTATCAAATTTCATCGCGTTGCTCCTTCTCAAGACCGCAAAGCCCCTGGTACACCCAGCGGGTAAATTCGCTTTCACGCAGGGCATCGCCCCAGGCGACAGGCTGAATGCCTTTCCAGCGCTCGTTCAGAAAATCGCTGAGCTGATCGAGCGACTGGGTGGCGGTGGTGGTATGAAAACGCTGCAGCAGCCCGGCGGCACGGCAGGCACACAGCTCCCCCTGACAGGTGCCCATCCCGACGCGGGTGCGGCGGCGGAGATCGAGCAGGCTATTCACCGTCAGATTCTCCACCGCGTATTGCACTTCCCCGGCGGTAACGGCCTCGCACTCGCATACCAGACTGCGGCTCAGCCGCCCTTCACCCAGCCAGACCGGTGTTCTGTCGCCATGGCGATAGACAGCCGAACCACGCAGGGGGGCAGGCAGGGAGATAATTTTTTGCAGTGTTTTCTCGGTGGACTGGCGCGAGCCGGGCAGGGGCTGTTCTGCGGTCACGCACGGTTCGTTATTGCCCAGTTTGCGGCAGACAGCATCCGTCGCCCATTCGGCCATCAGGCGGTAGGTCATCAATTTACCGCCGGTGATGGTGATGAAGCCGTCCAGCCCGTCGCGCGCGGCATGGTCAAGCAGCACAATGCCGCGGCTGACATTGCGTCCGCTTGGGTCGTTATCGCTGGCAACAAGCGGACGCACACCCGCGTAGGCCCGCAGGATGCGAGTCTGGGCCATCACCGGCGCCAGTTTTTCCCCTTCGCGCAGCAGGATGTCGACCTCTTCTGAGGTGACCCGATTGTAGTCAATCTCGCTGTAGTCAACGTGGGTGGAGGTGGTCCCGATTAACGAAATGGTATCGCCGGGTACAAGGATGTCTGCGTCAGACGGTTTACGGCAGCGGTTGATGACATGGTTATTAATGCGGTGGTCGAGGATCAGCAGCGAGCCTTTGGCCGGGAACATGCGCACAGATAAATCGGCGTATCCTGCGATGTGTTGCCCCCAGATCCCCGCCGCGTTGACCACCACGGCGGCATACAGCTCGCTGTGTTCGTTGTACTGCGTATCCAGGACCCGCACGCCCACGATGCGATGCCCCTCACGGATAAGCCCGGTGACCTGATTGCCGGTCAGGATCCGCGCGCTGTGCTCGCGGGCGTCCAGCATGTTGGCCGCCGTCAGACGAAACGGATCCACGGTACCATCCGGGACTTTTACTGCACCCGTCAGTGCCGGATTAACCGAAGGTTCGATGCGGCGTGCAAGGGCCGGGTCAATGGCTTGTGCCTGAATTCCCGCGGCCTGGCAGGCGGTAATGAAAGTTGACTGAAAGGCGAGATCGTCTTCGGGAAGCGTAATAAACAGGCCGTCGGTCGGTTCAATGCAGTGGCGGGCGATACGTCGCAGGATCTGATTTTCGGCGATACATTCGCGTGCCGATTCGCCGTCGGTAACGGCGTAGCGGGCGCCGCTGTGCAGCAGGCCATGATTGCGTCCGGTAGCGCCGGTCGCAATATCATGGCGCTCCAGGAGCGTGACGCTCAGCCCTCTGAGCGCACAGTCGCGTGCGATGCCAGCGCCGGTCGCGCCCCCGCCAATGATAATCACATCGCTGTAGCGTGGATCGTGAATTGTCATTGTCATCCCTCTGTGTTCGTTTTTTATCATTTAGCCACATGAAAACTGTGGTTTGTTTGATTTCGAACACAAACGAGCGAAATTCGAAAGTGAAACGTGATTCCATGCGCTTTTTTGCGCATGTTGTCATATTTCTGTAACAATCTGTGCGTTGATTCACAGTAACAATCACCGTGATTTCTTAACATCCCCGCCTTGCTGGAGTTTGGGGCAGTTAAACCCCTGTAAATTCAATACATGGCCACGGAGGCTGTCATGCTCAGTATCTTTAAACCTGCGCCGCACCGGGCGCGTCTGCCTGAGGCAGAAATAGATCCGCTTTACCGCCGCCTGCGCTGGCAAATCTTCCTGGGGATCTTCTTCGGGTATGCGGCGTATTACCTTGTGCGTAAAAACTTTGCCCTCGCCATGCCTTATCTGGTTGAGCAGGGCTTTTCGCGTGGCGATCTCGGGTTCGCGCTGTCGGGGATCTCCATCGCCTACGGTTTTTCGAAATTCATCATGGGATCGGTGTCGGATCGCTCGAATCCGCGCGTGTTCCTGCCAGCCGGTCTGATCCTGGCGGCGGCGGTGATGCTGTTTATGGGCTTTGTGCCATGGGCAACGTCCAGCATCGCCATTATGTTTGTGCTGCTGTTCCTGTGCGGCTGGTTCCAGGGGATGGGATGGCCGCCATGCGGGCGTACCATGGTGCACTGGTGGTCGCAAAAGGAGCGTGGCGGCATCGTGTCGGTGTGGAACTGCGCGCATAACGTGGGTGGCGGCATTCCGCCTCTGCTGTTCCTGCTGGGGATGGCCTGGTTCAACGACTGGCACGCTGCGCTCTATATGCCTGCCTTTGGCGCCATTCTGGTAGCGATTATCGCCTTTGCGCTGATGCGTGATACACCGCAGTCCTGCGGCCTGCCGCCGATTGAGGAGTACAAAAACGACTATCCGGATGATTACAGCGAGAAGCACGAAGAAGAGCTGACGGCAAAGCAGATCTTCATGAAGTACGTGTTGCCGAACAAACTGCTGTGGTACATCGCGGTTGCGAACGTGTTTGTTTACCTGCTGCGTTACGGCATCCTCGACTGGTCACCGACCTACCTGAAAGAGGTGAAGCATTTCGCGCTGGATAAATCCTCCTGGGCCTACTTCCTGTACGAATACGCGGGGATCCCGGGGACGCTGATTTGCGGCTGGATGTCGGACAAAGTATTTAAGGGCAACCGTGGCGCAACGGGCGTCTTCTTTATGACGCTCGTGACCATTGCCACCGTCGTCTACTGGCTCAACCCGCCGGGTAACCCGGGCGTGGATATGACCTGTATGATCGTCATCGGCTTCCTGATTTATGGTCCTGTTATGTTGATCGGTCTGCATGCGCTGGAACTGGCACCGAAAAAAGCAGCCGGTACGGCGGCAGGCTTTACCGGTCTGTTCGGCTACCTGGGCGGTTCGGTCGCGGCGAGCGCCATCGTGGGCTATACCGTTGACTTCTTCGGCTGGGACGGCGGCTTTATGGTGATGATCGGCGGCAGCGTGCTGGCGGTACTGCTGCTGATTGTTGTGATGATCGGTGAAAAACGTCACCACGCGGACGTGCTGGCGCGTCGTCAATAAGGAGCATTGCCATGAAATTAACTCAATTAGCGACCGGTCTGCTGCTGGCGGGCCTGATGACCGGCTCCGCACTGGCGGCGGATAAAATCGTTATTGCCCATCGCGGCGCAAGCGGCTATCTGCCGGAGCATACGCTGCCGGCGAAAGCGATGGCCTACGCGCAGGGGGCCGATTATCTTGAGCAGGATCTGGTGATGACAAAGGACGACCAGCTGGTCGTCCTGCATGACCACTATCTTGATCGCGTGACCGATGTGGCGGAGCGTTTCCCGGACCGCGCCCGTAAAGATGGTCGTTTTTACGCCATCGATTTTACTCTGGATGAAATCCGTTCTCTGAAGTTTACCGAAGGCTTCGAGATTGAAAACGGCAAGAAGGTGCAGGTTTATCCGGGACGTTTCCCGATGGGTAAATCTGACTTCCGTATCCATACCTTCCAGGAAGAGATTGAGTTTGTTCAGGGGCTGAACCACTCAACGGGCAAAAATATCGGTATCTATCCGGAAATTAAAGCCCCGTGGTTCCATCACCAGGAAGGGAAGGATATTGCCGCGAAGACGCTGGAGGTGCTGAAGCAGTACGGCTACACCAGCAAGAAGGACAAAGTTTATCTCCAGTGTTTTGACGCCGCGGAACTGAAGCGCATCAAAAGCGAGCTGGAGCCAAAGATGGGGATGGATCTCAATCTGGTCCAGCTGATTGCCTATACCGACTGGAACGAAACCCAGGAGAAGCAGGCAGACGGCAAGTGGGTAAACTACAACTACGACTGGATGTTCAAACCGGGTGCCATGAAGCAGATCGCGCAGTACGCCGACGGGATCGGGCCGGATTACCACATGCTGGTGGCGGAAGGTTCAACCCCGGGCCACGTGAAGCTGACGGCGATGGTAAAAGAGGCACACGCCAGCAAGATGCAGGTGCATCCGTATACGGTGCGCTCAGACCAGTTACCGCCGTACGCCACGGACGTGAATCAGCTTTACGAGGTGTTGTATAAGCAGGCGGACGTAGACGGGTTGTTTACGGATTTCCCGGATAAAGCAGTTTCATTCCTGCATAACAAGTAATACAAGGGGCCGTAAGGCCCTTTTTTATTCGGGCAGTAGGCCGGCCAGCCTTAGCTTTTTTTCCCATTCTGGCTCTGGCCCTAGCTGTTCTGCGACCAGGTTGACCAGCGCCTGGATCACTGGCGAGGCGCGACGCGTCTGGCGATACAGGGCCACAATGTTGCCACCATCCGGTTGCCAGCCGGGTAAAATAATATTCAGTTCTCCGCGCAATATCGCATCAGCACCTAAAAATAACGGCATGACCACAATCCCAAGCCCTACTTTGGCGGCTTCCAGCAGGCTGAAAGCATTATCCGAACGCAGACGATTTCTGACGCGCCAGTTCTGGCGCTGCCCGTTATGCAGTAGCTGCCAGCAACCGCCTGGCGCACGGTGGGTATATAACAGTCCGTCATGCTGCTCCAGCTCAACGGGGTGCATAGGCGTGCCCCGTTGCACCAGATAGTCCGGGCTCGCGCACAGCCAGGTCAGATTGCGCGCCAGCGTGCGGGCGATGAGCGTAGAGTCCGGGACGAGACCGAGGCGGATGGCGATATCAAAGTCGGGCTGATGCATATTAATCTGCCGATCTTCTGTCGAGATATCGAGAGACAGTCCCGGATGAGCGCCAATAAATCCGGCCAGGATCGTCGACAGATGGGTGGTCATAAAGGTATGCGAGGTGGCGATACGCAGCTCGCCATGAAGCTCGCTGCGTGAGGGTGCCACGGCTTCTTCCGCCTGTGTGACTTCGTCAAGGATACGCACGCACTCCTGATAAAAAAGCAGACCCGCTTCCGTCAGGCTAAGGCGGGGCCCACGCTCCAGCAAGCTTGCGCCAAGCCGTTTCTCCAGCATCTTCACGCGCTGGCTGACCACCGATTTTGATGTTCCCAGCTTTGCCGCCGCGCCAACAAAGCTTTGCGACTCAACAACCGAAACAAACGTGCTCATCTCCACGAACTTGTTCACACAGGCGCTCCTTTATGGCTTATTCGGTTTACTATGCGCCGTTCAGGGAGCCGGAAAAACGGCTGGCGAGATATTCTGCCGCCATGATCACATCCGGGTTAGTCGCCTGAGAGGGAACGTCCGGGAACAGCGAGGCATCGACGACAAACAGCCCGTTAATGCCGAAGACGTTGCCGCATGCGTCCACGACTGCTGCCGGATCGCTTTCTTTACCCATCGGTGCTGTCGCGCTGAGGTGTAGATTACTTTTCACCGTCGCACGCTGCTCCTCTGTTATCTGCTGGTCTGTTTTGGCGAGTTTACCGCCTTTAACTGCCGGGACTTCGCCAGTAACCAGTGCCTGCAATGGACCTTCCTGCACCAGTGCCCGGGACAACTTCACCGCTTCGACCATCCGTATGACGTCGCGCTCGTCGCCCAGCAGATTGAGATCGATAGTGGGGGCGAGCAGCGGATTGCGGCTCGTCAGTGTCAGACGCCCACGGGCACAGGGGCGAGCCACGGTGAAAAAGAGCTGGAAACCCGCCCCGTGTGGAAACAGTCCCGGATCGACGAAGTGATTATTGCTGATATACAGATCCAGTTCGTCGGCTGCGGCCAGCGAAGATTGCGTCCAGAGCGTTGCACCTATTGGGGGATAGCTGGCATGTTCTGCAGAGGTCGCCAGCATGATCCCGTTCACGGGTTGTTCCTGCAAATTGCGGCCAACGGGGAGATCCTGTTTTAGCGGGATTTCCAGACGTCGTAAATCGTCAGCAGGACCAATGCCGGAGCGTAACAGAATGGCTGGCGTACCGGCCGCACCGGCACAAAGGAACACGCAGTCGGCAGCGATCCGTGTCCCATCCGCAAGCTGTATGCCGTTAACCCGCGAATTGTCTATCAGCGCTTTATCCACAACCGTCATGCCGACAATTGACAGATTCTTGCGCGCCCGAACCTCCTCCGTCAGGTAGACCATGCCAGTGTTTTGCCGGATGCCGTTGACAACATTCAGTGGATAGATGGCGACGCCGTGTTGTTGTTCGCCGTTAATATCGTCAATGGCGGCAAAGCCGTGAGCGCGACAGGCGTGATAAAACGCCTGACTTGCCGGACTGAGTGTCTCCAGCGCAGGTAATCGCACCGGAACGGGGCCGTGGCGGCCATGCCAGCGATCGTCGCCATAGTCGGCATTTTCAAGCCGTTTGAACCACGGTAAGACCTTATCAAACGACCAGTCGCTCAGGCCGCGCTTTACCCAGCGGTCAAAATCGGATTTAGGGGCGCGAACAAACGCGCCTGCGTTGATCGTGGAGCCGCCACCGAGCACTTTGGCCCGCAGATGACCAGAGGTATGATCGGTTCCCGTTGCCGCGCCGTGTTCCCAGACGTAATCACCGCCGCCAACAGAGTGGCTTTGCGCCAGTTCGTCCGGCCAGCCATCGGGGGCAAAGACGGGGCCGCCCTCCAGCAGCAATACCTGGCAGTCAGGGTTCTCGCTAAGACGTGCGGCGAGAACCGCACCCGCTGAACCACCGCCTGCGACTATGACGTCGTACGATTGTTTCATTATCCGGGCACTGTTTTCCGGCTTGATGGATACCATTTTTCCTCTCCTCATGAATATCGTTACGCAGCGCATCAGCCAGTTTTTCTGCCATCATGATGATGGTCGGATTGAGGTTGATGAGCGGGATTTCGGGCAGGATCGATGCGTCGATGACCCGTAAGTCATGCAGACCATAGAGGCACCCGTTTTCATCCACCACGGCATAGGGGTCATCAGGGGGCCCCATCGGTGCGGTGGAGCAGGGGTGCTGGAGGGTGCTAACCCCCTGCGCCAGAGCCTGGCGAATGTCAGATTCATCATCCCCGACCGAGGCTCCGGGGCTGATTTCGTACTCAATGAGCTGGCGCAGCGGCGGCATATCCGCCAGCAGGCGTGCCAGCCGAAAACACTCGACCATCCGGCGCATGTCATCTTCTGTCGTCAGGTGATTAAGCGCTATTTCCGGTGCATCGTGAGGGTCACGGCTCTTCAGGCGGATGTAGCCTGTGGAGCTGCAATGCATGAGTTCCAGCCCGAGGGAGAAGGCGACGCCGGTTGGGCTGAGGTCTGCAGGTAACAGATGCGAAGGGGAAATGGCAATGTCCATTTCGCGGGCTGATTTGGCAAAGCTTGAATTCGTCCAGATCTGGGCGGCGACAACCGGATGCTCGTGGCCCTTAAGTTCGGCTTTTCCGGCGAAGTTGATCCAGTAGAAGGCGTGATCCCGCAGACGCTCACCCACCGGGGCCTCTTTCACGACGGGGATCGACAGCGATTCCAGATGGTGGCGTGGGCCGATGCCAGAGCGCAGCAATATCGCGGCGGAACCATAGGCGCCGGCGCTGAGGATCGTCTGGCGGGCAAAGCACTGTTCCCCGTCGGCAAGCTGCACGCCTTTGACCCGGTTCTCCTCAACGATCAGCTTGTCCGTGAGCGCCCCATACACGATGGTCAGGTTCGGGCGCTGGCGCACCTTGCGGGTAAGCCATGCCATTCCGGTATTCACCCGAACGCCGTTAATGATATTCATCGGATTGGGCCCGGCGCCGTTGTTGGCTTCTGGGTGGTTAAAGTCTTCAACCCGCGCAAAACCCAGCTGCCACGCCGCTTCCAGGGTGGCCCGCTGAACTGGGGTGATCTCCTCTAACGTCATCTGATGGATCGGAAGTGGACCTTCACGACCGTGATATTTATCCTCACCCAAAGGGTAGGTTTCCATCTTTTTGTAGTAGGGCAGCACATCCTCATATTTCCAGCCCTTAAGCCCTTTTGCCGTGATGCGTTCGAAATCCCAGGGGAGCGCCCGGCAGGCGACGGCAGCGTTAATGGCTGAACTTCCGCCGAGGGTTTTGCCGCGCGGAGTATAGACAGGATCGGGCTGGCTGACCGGGCTGGCGTAATAGCCCCATTCATATCGCTGATCGCCATTCGCCGCGATAATATTGCCGCTGTAAAGCAGTTCCGGATAGCCATCGGGATCAAAAGACGGACCATATTCCAGCAGCAGAACACGTGTCTGCTCATCTTCGCTAAGACGTGCTGCCAGCACTGCCCCGGCAGAGCCCGCGCCAACGATAATAATATCGTAGGGCATCTGCTCAGGGGATGTGGTCATGAACTGTTCTAAGGATAAAACGGACATTGCTGATGGCCTCCTCAGGTGGATATACCGTTAGAGTAAGCGGCATGAGGAGGGGTGAACAGCTGAGGAAAGGCGAATCACGGGTTCGTAAATCACGAACCCGAAAGGAGGGGTTGGCGCTATATTTCTATTTCAATATCACCTTTTGCCCGGCAGCAGCAGGGCAAAATTTCCCCTTCATTGATAAAGGCCAGCGGTTCGGTCAGCCAGTCCACCTGGCCGGTGACCAGGCGGCAGCGGCAGGAGCCGCAATAGCCTTCACGACACTGATACTCTACCGTCACCTGATTCGCCTCAAGGGCTGCCAGCAGGGAAGTGTGCTCTTCCTGGCACAGCACTTCTGTGCCCGAAAGACTCAGCGTTACGCGCGTCATCAGAGCTGGAAATTGCTCAGGTCGTCAGTGTTGACTTCAGAATCAATCTGACCGACCAGGTAAGAACTGACTTCCACTTCTTGTGGCGCCACCTGCACGTTATCGGACACCAGCCAGGTGTTGATCCACGGGATCGGGTTGGAGCGCGTCTGGAATGGCAGATCGAGACCGACCGCCTGCATACGGATGTTGGTGATGTACTCAACGTACTGGCACAGAATGTCTTTGTTCAGGCCAATCATGGAGCCGTCGCGGAACAGGTAGTCTGCCCACTCTTTCTCCTGCTGTGCGGCCAGCACGAACAGGTCGTAGCACTCCTGCTTGCACTCTTCAGCGATTTCCGCCATCTCCGGGTCGTCTGCACCGCTGCGCAACAGGTTCAGCATGTGCTGGGTGCCGGTCAGGTGCAGGGCTTCGTCACGGGCGATCAGACGGATGATTTTGGCGTTACCTTCCATCAGCTTGCGCTCGGCAAACGCAAAGGAGCAGGCAAAGCTCACGTAGAAGCGGATGGCTTCCAGGGCGTTAACGCTCATCAGGCACAGGTACAGCTGCTTTTTCAGCGCGCGCAGATTCACGGTGGCGGTTTTGCCGTTCACGTTGTGGGTCCCTTCGCCCAGCAGGTGCCAGTAGCTGGTCATCTCGATCAGCTCGTCGTAGTAGTGGGCAATCCCTTCCGCGCGTTTCTGAATCTGCTCGTTGGTGACGATATCGTCAAACACCACCGCCGGATCGTTAACGATGTTGCGGATAATGTGGGTGTAAGAGCGGGAGTGGATCGTCTCCGAGAACGCCCAGGTTTCCACCCAGGTTTCCAGTTCCGGAATGGAGATCAGCGGCAGCAGGGCAACGTTCGGGCTGCGGCCCTGAATGGAGTCCAGCAGCGTCTGGTACTTCAGGTTGCTGATGAAAATGTGTTTTTCATGCTCCGGCAACGCCTGGAAATCGATACGATCGCGGGAAACGTCAACTTCCTCCGGACGCCAGAAGAAGGAGAGTTGCTTTTCAATCAGCTTTTCGAAAATGTCATATTTTTGCTGATCGTAGCGTGCCACATTGACCGGCTGGCCGAAGAACATCGGCTCTTTGAGCTGGTCGTTTTTCGTCTGTGAAAAGGTGGTATATGCCATGAGTGTGTCCTGTGGTGTTATTTTCCCCTCATCCCGGCCCTCTCCCACAGGGAGAGGGGGAAAGAGTTCCCTCTCCCTGTGGGAGAGGGTTAGGGTGAGGGGATTTATTAGATCTTACATGCGCCGCTTTCGCAGCCATCATCCTGAATTGACGGTGCCAGATCGTCCTGCGCGTCTTCTGCACCATCACGGGTGTTGTGATAATACAGGGTTTTCACGCCAAATTTGTACGCGGTGAGCAGGTCTTTCAGCAGTTGCTGCATTGGCACTTTACCAGACGGGAAACGCGTCGGGTCGTAGTTGGTATTGGCAGAGATCGACTGATCGATGAATTTCTGCATGATACCCACCAGCTGCAGATAGCCGTCATTGTTTGGCATTTCCCACAGCAGCTCGTAGTTGTCTTTCAGCAGTTCGTAATCCGGCACCACCTGGCGCAGGATACCGTCTTTCGACGCTTTAATGCTGACGTGACCGCGCGGCGGCTCGATACCGTTGGTGGCGTTAGAGATCTGCGAAGAGGTCTCAGACGGCATCAGGGCAGAGAGCGTGGAGTTGCGCAGGCCGTGAGTCTTAATGGACTCGCGCAGTGCTTCCCAGTCCAGATGCAGCGGCGCGTTTGCAATCGCATCCAGGTCTTTCTTGTAGGTGTCGATTGGCAGAATGCCTTTCGCATAGGTGGTTTCGTTAAACCACGGGCATGCGCCTTGCTCTTTCGCCAGCTCGTTAGACGCTTTCAGCAGGTAATACTGGATCGCTTCGAACGTTTCGTGGGTCAGGTTGTTCGCACTGCCGTCTGAGTAACGCTTACCGTGTTTCGCCAGCCAGTAGGCGAAGTTGATGACGCCGATACCCAGCGTACGACGGCCCATAGCGCCGCGTTTCGCCGCCGGGATTGGATAATCCTGGTAGTCCAGCAGGGCGTCGAGCGCACGGACGGCCAGCACTGCCAGCTCTTCCAGCTCGTCCAGGCTCTTAATCGCGCCCAGGTTGAACGCAGACAGCGTACACAGCGCAATTTCGCCGTTTTCGTCGTTCACGTCTTCCAGCGGTTTGGTCGGCAGGGCGATCTCCAGGCACAGGTTAGACTGGCGCACTGGCGCAACAACCGGATCAAACGGGCTGTGGGTGTTGCAGTGGTCAACGTTCTGGATGTAGATACGGCCGGTAGAGGCACGTTCCTGCATCATCAGAGAGAACAGATCGACCGCCTTCACGCGCTGTTTACGGATGCTGTCGTCTTGTTCGTATTTGGTGTACAGACGTTCGAATTCGTCCTGATCGGCGAAGAACGCGTCATACAGGCCCGGGACATCGGACGGGCTGAACAGGGTAATGTCTTCACCTTTCAGCAGACGGGTGTACATCAGTTTGTTGATCTGGACGCCGTAGTCCATGTGACGCACGCGGTTACCTTCAACACCACGGTTGTTTTTCAGTACCAGCAGGCTTTCGACTTCCAGGTGCCACATTGGATAGAACAGGGTTGCCGCACCACCGCGCACGCCGCCCTGAGAGCAAGATTTTACTGCGGTCTGGAAGTGCTTGTAGAACGGGATACAACCGGTATGGAACGCTTCACCGCCGCGAATTGGGCTGCCCAGGGCACGAATGCGACCGGCGTTGATACCGATACCGGCACGCTGGGAGACGTATTTGACAATCGCGCTGGAGGTCGCGTTGATGGAATCCAGGCTGTCACCGCACTCGATCAGTACGCAGGAGCTGAACTGACGGGTTGGGGTACGCACGCCAGACATAATCGGCGTCGGCAGAGAAATCTTGAACGTAGAGACCGCATCATAGAAACGCTTAACGTATTCCAGACGGGTATCACGCGGGTAGTTTGAGAACAGGCAGGCGGCTACCAGAATATAGAGGAACTGGGCGCTCTCGTAGATTTCGCCCGTGACACGGTTCTGGACCAGGTATTTGCCTTCGAGCTGTTTCACCGCTGCGTAGGAGAAGTTCATATCACGCCAGTGATCGATAAACCCGTTCATCTGCTCGAACTCTTCTTCCGTATAGTCTTCCAGCAGATGCGTGTCGTATTTACCCAGCTCAACCATTTTCACCACGTGGTCGTAAAGCGCAGGCGGCTCGAACTGGCCGTAGGCTTTTTTACGCAGATGGAAAATCGCCAGACGTGCAGCGAGGTACTGATAATCCGGCGCTTCGCGGGAGATCAGATCCGCCGCCGCTTTGATGATGGTTTCGTGGATATCAGACGTTTTGATGCCGTCGTAGAACTGAATATGGGAACGCAGTTCAACCTGGGAGATAGATACGTTGTTCAGGCCTTCTGCTGCCCAGTCGAGAACTCGATGGATTTTGTCCAGATTGATACGCTCGGTAGTACCGTCGCGCTTTGTCACCAGCAGACTCTGATTCATGTGGGTTTTACCTGTCCGTGAAATAAAAAAATATCCCCCGTTTATCCACAGATCCGCCTTGTGACTAACTCTGTGGATAAATACTACATATAGGGGGTTTGCGATAAGAGAAACGCTATATGGTGAGTATTCTAGTAAGGATTCTTTTCAGTACAAGGGTTGATTTTGACGTTAAATTGAGGTTGTGAAAGGGTAAAAAAGGCTAAGTCCTCATGCTGTAAGGCCTGGAAGAGATGTCAATAATTAAGAAAAAAAATTCAAAATTTGATCGAGTGCTGATTTCTTCAACGGGAGGTCAGAATTGCGCAACATGATGTCGCGCAATCTTTATAAGAATAATGGATGACGTTAGTCGCTTTTGGCGGTGGTGTGCAACATATAGTTAACATCTACGCCCGGGGCGAGTTTGAATTTATCGGTCAGCGGATTGTAGTGCAGACCGGTGATGTGCTGCTCCTTGAGCCACGTCTGGTCAACCCAGCCCAGTAACTCGGCAGGCTTGATGAATTTCTTCACGTCGTGTGTACCTTTGGGCACCATGCGCAGTACATACTCTGCGCCGACGACGGCCATCAGCCAGGCTTTGCCGTTACGGTTGATGGTCGAGAAGAAGACCTGGCCGCCCGGTTTCACCAGTTTTGCGCAGGCGTTGACGACGGACTGCGGGTCGGGAACGTGCTCCAGCATCTCCATGCAGGTGACCACGTCGTACTGGTGCGCATGTTTTGCCGCGTGTTCCTCAACGGTTTCCTGTACGTACTCCACCTGAATCCCGGACTCCAGGGCATGCAGACGGGCAACCTGCAACGGTTCAAAACCCATATCCAGGCCGGTGACGGTGGCCCCTTCGCGCGCCATGCTCTCTGCCAGGATGCCGCCGCCGCAGCCGACATCGAGCACTTTTTTACCGAACAGACCGCCGGAACGCTCCGCGATATAGCCCAGACGCAGCGGGTTGATGCGATGCAGAGGTTTGAACTCACCTTCGAGATCCCACCAGCGGGACGCCACCGCTTCAAATTTGGCAATCTCTTCGTGGTCTACGTTGTGAGCCACCGGGGATTTTTCGGCATTCATGGGCGCTTTTACTCCTTATTTAGCAAGACGAATGAGTATATCAGGCAATCCCTGTGAATAAAGCGTATAGGTTTACCTGTATCACCGCGGCTGTGTTATAATTTGCGACCTTTGAATCCGGGATACAGTAGAGGGATAGCGGTTAGATGAGCGACCTTGCGAGAGAAATTACACCGGTTAACATCGAGGAAGAGCTGAAGAGCTCCTATCTGGACTATGCGATGTCGGTCATTGTTGGCCGTGCGCTGCCGGACGTCCGCGATGGCCTGAAGCCGGTACACCGTCGCGTACTATACGCCATGAACGTATTGGGCAATGACTGGAATAAAGCCTACAAAAAATCTGCCCGTGTCGTTGGTGACGTAATCGGTAAATACCATCCCCATGGTGATTCCGCGGTGTACGACACCATCGTTCGTATGGCGCAGCCTTTCTCGCTGCGTTACATGCTGGTAGATGGTCAGGGTAACTTTGGTTCTATCGACGGCGACTCCGCCGCGGCAATGCGTTATACGGAAATCCGTCTGGCGAAAATTGCCCATGAGCTGATGGCCGACCTGGAAAAAGAGACGGTTGATTTCGTTGATAACTACGATGGCACGGAAAAAATTCCTGACGTCATGCCAACGAAGATCCCTAACCTGCTGGTGAACGGTTCGTCCGGTATCGCCGTAGGGATGGCGACCAACATTCCGCCGCACAACATCACCGAAGTGATCAACGGCTGCCTGGCCTATATCGACGATGAAGACATCAGCATTGAAGGGCTGATGGAACACATCCCGGGCCCGGACTTCCCGACGGCGGCCATCATCAACGGTCGTCGTGGTATTGAAGAAGCGTACCGCACCGGTCGCGGCAAGATTTACATCCGTGCCCGCGCCGAAGTGGAAGCAGATGCCAAAACCGGCCGTGAAACCATCATTGTTCACGAGATCCCGTATCAGGTGAACAAAGCGCGACTGATTGAAAAAATCGCCGAGCTGGTAAAAGAAAAACGTGTTGAAGGCATCAGCGCGCTGCGCGACGAGTCTGATAAAGACGGTATGCGCATAGTGATTGAAATCAAACGTGACGCGGTGGGCGAGGTTGTGCTGAACAACCTGTACTCCCAGACTCAGCTGCAGGTCTCCTTCGGTATCAACATGGTTGCACTGCACCATGGTCAGCCGAAGATCATGAACCTGAAAGAGATCCTGAGCGCGTTTGTCCGTCACCGCCGCGAAGTGGTGACCCGTCGTACCATTTTCGAACTGCGTAAAGCGCGTGACCGTGCCCACATCCTTGAGGCACTGGCTGTGGCGCTGGCCAACATCGACCCGATCATCGAGCTGATCCGTCGCGCGCCAACCCCGGCGGAAGCGAAAACCGCGCTGATTTCCCGTCCGTGGGATCTGGGCAACGTTGCGGCAATGCTGGAGCGTGCCGGTGATGACGCCGCGCGTCCTGAGTGGCTGGAACCTGAATTCGGCGTGCGTGATGGTCAGTACTACCTGACTGAACAGCAGGCCCAGGCGATTCTGGATCTGCGTCTGCAGAAACTGACCGGCCTTGAGCATGAAAAACTGCTCGACGAATATAAAGAGCTGCTGGAGCAGATCGCTGAACTGCTGCACATTCTGGGCAGCGCAGAGCGCCTGATGGAAGTGATCCGCGAAGAGCTGGAGCTGATCCGCGATCAGTTCGGCGATGAGCGTCGCACCGAAATCACCGCCAACTCCGCAGATATCAACATCGAAGACCTGATCAACCAGGAAGACGTTGTTGTGACCCTGTCTCACCAGGGCTACGTGAAGTATCAGCCGTTAACTGACTACGAAGCACAGCGTCGTGGTGGTAAAGGCAAATCTGCGGCACGTATTAAAGAAGAAGACTTTATCGACCGTCTGCTGGTGGCGAACACCCATGACACCATCCTCTGCTTCTCCAGCCGGGGTCGTCTGTACTGGATGAAGGTCTACCAGTTGCCGGAAGCGAGCCGTGGTGCACGTGGTCGTCCGATCGTTAACCTGCTGCCCCTGGAAGCGAACGAACGTATCACTGCCATTCTGCCGGTACGCGAGTACGAAGAGGGCGTGAACGTCTTTATGGCGACCGCCAGCGGTACCGTGAAGAAAACCGCGCTGACCGAGTTCAGCCGTCCACGTTCTGCCGGTATCATCGCGGTGAACCTGAACGAAGGCGATGAGCTGATTGGCGTCGATCTGACTTCAGGCAAAGATGAAGTCATGCTCTTCTCCGCAGCCGGTAAAGTGGTGCGCTTCAAAGAAGACGCCGTCCGCGCAATGGGTCGTACCGCAACGGGCGTTCGCGGTATCAAACTGGCGGGCGAAGACAGCGTCGTTTCTCTGATTATTCCGCGCGGGGAAGGGGCTATCCTGACCGTGACGCAGAATGGTTACGGTAAACGTACCGCGGAAGGGGAATACCCAACCAAGTCGCGTGGCACGCAGGGCGTTATCTCTATCAAGGTGACCGAGCGCAACGGTTCCGTTGTGGGCGCGGTGCAGGTAGACGATGCCGACCAGATCATGATGATCACCGATGCCGGTACGCTGGTGCGTACCCGCGTGTCGGAGATTAGCGTGGTGGGTCGTAATACCCAGGGCGTTATCCTCATCCGTACGGCGGAAGATGAAAACGTGGTGGGTCTGCAACGTGTTGCTGAGCCAGTGGACGACGAAGAGCTCGACTCCATCGACGGTAGCGTCGCGGAAGGTGATGATGATATCGCACCGGAAGTGGACACCGACGATGATGCAGCGGATGATGCTGACGAGTAATGTCTCCTGACGCATAAAGGGCCGGATTCCGGCCCTTTTCTTTTGCAGATGCAGACAAGTCAACGTTGCGACAAGCCGCGTTTACCGCTACCTTAACCACATTCTTTTTGACCCCGACGGCGGAGCCTCGCCCCTTTGAAATACCTCGTCTCCTTTCGAACCACGCTGAAAGTCTCTCGCTATCTGTTTCGGGCGCTGGCGCTCTTGCTTTGGTTACTGGTGGCCTTGTCCTCGGTGTTTTACATCGTCAACGCGCTGCACCAGAAAGAAGCGGAGATCCGTCAGGAATTTAACCTAAGTTCCGATCAGGCCCAGCGCTATATTCAGCGCACCTCCGACGTGATGAAGGAGCTGAAGTACATTGCCGAAAATCGCCTGACGGCGGAAAACGGTATTCTTGCCATCCGCGGGCGTAATGACAAAACCGAAGTACCGGATTTCGAGCCGCTGTTCCCGGATTCCGACTGCTCCGCCATGAGCAACACCTGGCGCGGTTCCCTGGAATCGCTCTCCTGGTTTATGCGCTACTGGCGCGACAACTTCTCCGCCGCCTATGACCTGAACCGCGTGTTCCTGATTGGCAGCGAAAACCTCTGCATGGCCGACTTTGGCCTGCGCGATGTGCCCGTCGAACGTGATGATGCGCTGAAAAGCCTGCATGAACGCATTTTGAAATACCGCAATGCGCCGCAGGACGAGCGCGGGAATAACATCTTCTGGATAAGCCAGGGGCCGCGCATGGGCGTGGGCTATTTCTATGCGCTGACGCCAGTTTATCTGGGCAATCGCCTGCAGGCGCTACTGGGCATTGAACAGACCATCCGCATGGAAAACTTCTTCACGCCGGGCAGCCTGCCGATGGGAGTGACCATTCTGGATGAGAACGGCCATCCCCTGATTTCACTCACCGGGCCGGATAATCGCCTGAACGTCGATCCGCACTGGATGCAGGAGCGTTCGTGGTTTGGCTATACCTCAGGATTCCGTGAGCTGGTGCTGAAGAAAAGCTTACCGCCATCGTCGCTGAGTATTGTCTATTCCCTGCCGGTGGATATGGTGCTTGAGCGGATCCGTATTCTTATCATGAATGCCATCCTGCTGAACGTGCTGGCCGGTGGCGCGCTGTTTACCCTGGCGCGGATGTATGAGCGGAAGATTTTTATCCCCGCTGAAAGCGATGCCCAGCGTCTGGAGGAACACGAGCAGTTTAACCGTAAGATTGTTGCCTCCGCACCGGTGGGGATCTGTATCCTGCGCACCCAGGACGGCACCAATATCCTCAGTAATGAACTGGCGCATAACTACCTGAACATGCTGACGCACGAGGACCGGCAAAGGCTGACGCAAATTATCTGTGGTCAGCAGGTGAATTTTGTCGACGTGCTGACCAGCACCCACACCAACTTACAAATTAGCTTCGTGCATTCGCGCTATCGCAATGAAAACGTGGCGATTTGCGTGCTGGTGGATGTCTCAGCACGTGTGAAGATGGAAGAGTCTTTGCAGGAGATGGCCCAGGCGGCAGAGCAGGCCAGCCAGTCGAAATCCATGTTCCTTGCCACCGTCAGTCACGAACTGCGTACGCCGCTGTACGGGATTATCGGCAACCTCGATCTGCTGCAAACCAAAGAGCTGCCGAAAGGCGTTGATCGCCTGGTGACGGCGATGAACAACTCTTCAAGCCTGCTGCTGAAAATCATCAGCGACATTCTCGACTTCTCGAAAATTGAGTCCGAGCAGCTGAAAATTGAACCGCGCGAGTTCTCTCCGCGCGAGGTGATGAACCACATCAGCGCCAACTATCTGCCGCTGGTGGTACGTAAACAGCTGGGTCTCTATTGCTTTATTGAGCCAGACGTACCGCTGACGCTGCATGGCGATCCTATGCGTCTGCAGCAGGTCATTTCGAACCTGCTCAGTAACGCCATCAAGTTCACCGACATCGGCTGTATCGTGTTGCATGTGTGCCGGGCAGGGGACTACCTGAGCATTCGTGTGCGAGATACTGGCGTTGGGATCCCGGCGAAGGAAGTGGTTCGTCTGTTTGACCCGTTCTTCCAGGTTGGTACCGGCGTGCAGCGTAACTTCCAGGGGACCGGACTGGGGCTGGCAATTTGTGAGAAGCTCGTCAGCATGATGGACGGCGATATCTCGGTGGATACCGAACCCGGTATGGGTAGCCAGTTCACCATTCGTATTCCGCTCTATTCTGCGCAGTATCCGGCGAAAACGACGGTTGACGGCCTGAGCGATAAGCGCTGCTGGCTGGCGGTGCACAACGCCTCGCTGAATGATTATCTGACGGCACTGCTGAACCACAGCGGCGTGCGGGTTTCCCGTTATGAAGGCCAGACGCCGGACGTGGACGATGTATTGATCACCGATGACACGCTGGCGCAACCGTGGCAGGGAAGGGGCGTGGTGATGTTCTGTCGTCGTCACATCGGTATTCCGGTTGAGCGTGCGCCGGGCGAGTGGGTTCACAGTGTGGCGACGCCACATGAGCTGTTGGGGCTGCTGGCGCGCATCTACAGCGTGCAGCTCGAAGAGAACGATGGCGCGGCGACCCTGCCGTCACCGGAATCGCTGGCGTCGGTGAACGACGATATGATGATTCTGGTCGTGGATGACCATCCGATTAACCGTCGCCTGCTGGCTGACCAGCTGGGCTCGCTGGGTTATCAATGTAAAACCGCTAATGACGGCGTGGATGCGCTGAATGTGCTCAGTAAAAACCATATTGATATCGTTCTCAGCGACGTGAATATGCCCAATATGGACGGCTATCGTCTGACGCAGCGTATCCGCCAGCTTGGTCTGACGTTGCCGGTGGTTGGCGTCACGGCGAATGCGCTGGCGGAAGAGAAACAGCGCTGCCTGGAGTCAGGAATGGACAGCTGTCTGTCGAAACCGGTTACGCTGGACGTACTGAAGCAGACATTGTCGATTTACGCGGATCGGGTGAGAAAAACGCGGACATAAAAAAGGCCCGTAAGGGCCTTTTGCTTTTCACCCTCTCCCCGTGGGAGAGGGACGGGGTGAGGGCATCAGGACGCACACCCGTCCTGGATCAATCCTTATCCGTCGCGCTCAGCGTCACGGAGGAGAGATAGTTCAGCAGCGCGATATCGTTGTCCACGCCCAGTTTCATCATGGCTGATTTCTTCTGGCTACTGATGGTTTTAATACTGCGGTTCAGCTTCTTGGCAATCTCGGTCACGAGGAAACCTTCAGCGAAAAGACGCAGAACTTCGCTCTCTTTTGGCGACAGGGGTTTGTCACCGTAGCCACCTGCACTGATTTTTTCCAGCAGACGAGAGACGCTCTCAGGGGTGAACTTTTTGCCTTTCTGCAGCGCAGCCAGCGCTTTAGGCAGGTCAGTTGGTGCGCCCTGTTTCAGTACAATCCCTTCGATATCCAGATCCAGCACGGCGCTCAGAATCGCCGGGTTGTTATTCATGGTCAGAACAATGATCGAGATGTCCGGGAAGTGACGTTTAATATATTTGATGAGCGTGATCCCATCACCGTATTTGTCTCCAGGCATGGAGAGATCGGTAATGAGCACGTGTGCATCAAGTTTTGGGAGGTTATTGATCAGTGCTGTAGAGTCTTCAAATTCACCGACTACATTCACCCACTCGATCTGTTCAAGTGATTTGCGAATACCGAACAGTACAATCGGATGGTCATCGGCAATAATTACGTTCATATTGTTCATGTATTAGGCTACCTTGCTACAGCAAGCTTTTGACGTAGGCGTCAATGTCGCTGATGTATTTTTCAATGCCAGAGGCATCTTTCTCACGAATTAGATGTTCCAGCGTTTCACATAACTGCTTGCCGGGAACCAGATTAAGCATGGCAAACACCCCTTTAAGCCGGTGTGCTGTCTGCGCCAGCGCTGCAAAATCATTCGCAGCGGACTCAGTATACAACCGCTTAACATCATCTGGTACTGTATCAACAAAGAGTGAATAATATCCGCTGGCGTGAAGCTCGGCATTTTCATTGCCGCCTAACGGGGATTCCGCTGTCTCTTCCTGCGCCAGTTGCTCTTCTATTAGTTGTAGTACAGCTTCCTGCATCGCATTGCTTATATTAAAGTTGACGCGCAGCTGGCCTGGGCCGATTTTTCGCACGCCTGGCTCATCATCGCTTAAAAGCAAGCCGGAGGCAGTAAGATTAGACGGATTATCAGTTAAAAACAGATCAAATTCTTGACTTGAGAGTCTTTCATCCGGCGTGATGCAGGCCGCACCCCAGTTTTCCAGCAGGCGTACCACGATATTGCGGATCTCGTTCGAAGTCACATCCACCATCACAACCACATCGTCCAGCAGGCGTTCTTCATCTTCTTCCTGAGGATTGGCGGCCATTTTTACGTGCAGCGAATAACGGGTGCCAAGTGATTCACGGGCTTTAATGTTCAGATGGCCGCCAAGCTTGCGCGCCAGCTGATCGCACAGCCAGAAGGTCAGGGCATTGGCCTTACCGTAGCGATCGCTTTGGGTATCGTTCAGGAACGGGAAGTGCAGATTATCAATCTCACTGGTTGTAACGCCTTCACCGGTATCGAGGATACGGAACGTCAGACGATCCTCCGCGGACTCGTCGGTATTGACCTCAAGCGTGATTTTGCCAATTTGCGTGGTGGTGACGGCGTACTGAATAATCATCAGCAGAATTCGACGCAGCGCCTCACGATCGCCGTGACGTTCGTCGTTGGCCGGCAGATGGTTGTTGATCAGCAGCTGCAGACCTTTGCGCTTAATCACCGGCAGAACTTCCGGCACCACTTCGTCAATCAGATCCTGAATCGAGAAGAGGGTCGGCGTGCCTTTCCAGAAGTCGTTCTCAAGCATGTTCGCAAGCTGGATCTCATCCACCATCCGCACCAGCGAATCCGCCTGGCTTGCCAGCTGTTGGCTTTCAGGCGTGCTCAACGCCGCCGCCTGCGTCGCCAGCGTTCTTAATGGCTGTTTGAAGGCATCACCAATATTTTGCATAAACGCGGCGCGACCCTG
Organism: Enterobacter sp. SECR19-1250; assembly: GCF_013391025.1. NCBI lineage: Bacteria > Pseudomonadati > Pseudomonadota > Gammaproteobacteria > Enterobacterales > Enterobacteriaceae > Enterobacter > Enterobacter sp. SECR19-1250. The sequence goes on from NZ_JACASJ010000018.1 coordinate 57,549, forward strand.
CTGATTTTTCTCATACAGTCTTTGCGCCTGCTTCAGTTTTTTGTTCACCAGTACTTCGCGATCCTGATCGCGAATAATGAAGATCTGCGTGCGGGAGGCGACCTGGCTGCGGAACTGACGGATCTCGTACAGTTCATTATTGATGGTGGCCTGAATCACCCCCTGATGCTGATCCGCCATGGTGGTGATGTTCTGCAGGTTAAGATGCGGCAGCAGATGGTCGGCAATTTTATTGCTCATCACCGTGCGGTTGGCTTCCTGGTCGTGAACCAGCACACCCAGCGGCAGTACTGAGATGATTTCTTCATTCAGGGCACGTAATACGCGCAATTCATTACTGGTTCCGGCCGGGACCGTTGAGGCATCGCTCTGACGCCCGGGCTGGAAACGGAACGTACTGTAGCCAAACAGCGCCAGCGCCAGCAGCCCAATATTCAGCAGCAGCGGTAACAGGATATTTTGCAGGGTGTCGAGCAGCAGCGTGCCAAACGGCACCTGCCATACCAGGCGCATACCGGTTGAGTTCAGCGAAGAGGCAATTTCAATCTTCGAGCCGTTAAAGGAGATAGAAACGCTTTCTGCGGCCTCTTTGTCCGAGGCGGCACGCATTTTCTGGGTACTGCTGTCCGGTTCCAGACGGAAGCTGTCGAGCGGCATATCCGGCGGGATCAGATCGTTAATCGGCAGATCGAACGCCACAACCGTCGCCAGATGTCCTGGCTGGTTAAAGGTGGTGCGCAGGGTAAAGTAATGGCCATTTTGCCAGGCCAGACGGCGCAGGGAAGAGAAACTCTCTCGTTCATCAAGGGCGTTCGCCTGCTGCAGCATTTCTGCCCGGCGGGAATCGACTATGCTGCCCACGGTCGTCTCTTTAAAACCCGAGGAGAGATCTTTAAGCGGCAGGGTCGAAATCAGGATCATGCTGTTATCCTGACCGTTCAGATAGTACATCGACCATGGCACCGTCTCGGCACCCCAGAGGGTATCGAGATAGGTCGAAATACGCTGCGTCATCTCAAGCGTCGCGCTGTCGTGCGAGCCGAAAATAAGCGCTTCCGTTTTGCGCTGCGGCTTTTCCAGGTAGTAAACGTCCTGTTTCAGGCGCGTTTCCTGCAGCCCTTCGCCTGACGATGTCGCCGGGGCGGCCGCGATATTGTCGTAAATCTGCCAGGTGGCGTAGCGCCAGGTGTCAATGCGCTTGTGCACGGCATGCGTGATATCAACGACCTGATAGCTCTTATCCTTCAGCCAGGCGTTCACCGCGCTCTGAACCATAACCCCCATCGTGACCAACAGCACAACGATCAAAAGAAGAAAGAAACGGGTGATGCTCCCGGGGAGAAGGGAGAATTTGCTCGGGGCGGTAGTTTCAGTCTGACTCATTGATATGTTTAACCCGTAATGGCCGTGCTTTATGGCGATAGGGCAGTATAAAGGGTAATAACTGAATTTCCAGCCTCATAGCCTTTGAACACGCGACTTTTTCCTCTGTGAGTACTACTGAATGGTCTGTATTAAATGTGTACATACCCGAGGTGAATGTACAGATTACGCTCGATATCAGACAGAGAATAGCACGAATAAACAAGGAATTATGTTTTGTTGCGTTGCGTTTTATGCGGAAGGGGTTTCAGGCGAATTTAGTTAATAGTCGTTATGATTTCTGTGCGGTAGCACAAAAAAAGAATAATTACGTAAAGAAAGGTAAAAAAAACCGAATGCGAAGCATTCGGTTGAATTAGGGAAGGTGCGAACAAGTTCCTGATATGAGATCATCATATTCATCCGGAGCGCATC
>NZ_JACASJ010000180.1:0-5157 GCF_013391025.1 Enterobacter sp. SECR19-1250
TTAATCAGCGAGTCAGCTTGGGAAGAAATGACCTGCTTATTCGCACCTTCCTTAGGTGAGATCTACAACGCCGTGGAAATGATTCTGATGGGCTATTCTTTTTTCCCGTCGGAAACGTTGAACTTTATTAATCATCTGGGCTCAGGGAAAGGGATGGCATCCGATATGCCATTATCGAACCGTGAGGTCACCGTACTGCGGTATCTGGCGAATGGCTTATCGAATAAGGAAATTGCCGAACAGCTGCTATTAAGCAACAAAACCATTAGCGCGCACAAATCCAATATTTATTCCAAGCTCGGTGTGCAAAGCATTGTGGAATTAATTGATTACGCCAAGGCACACGAGCTGCTATAACCTGAATTCACTCCCTGCAGTTTATCTGAGTTGCAGGGAGTGCGGTCAGCGCTAATTATAATTAATCATAAATGTGGCATCCGCATCGGCGCGTCCGGGTCGGGGGTTATCCGCTGTGGCAATATAATTAGCATAAAATGACAACACGGCATTACCCTGCGCATCTACCGCTACCGGCTGGCTGGCCTGCTGTAACGCAAGACGCGTTTTATCCGCATCCCTGATCTCCACCGCGACGTTATTCGCCGTACTGGCGTCATTCAACGCCAGCAATCCGCTGTCACTCCCGTCAGTTTTCCCGGAAAACGTAATTGATGCTGAACCTGGCGGACAGCCTGTCAGCTTCAGCGTGAAGGGCATGGGCTGCGTGCGGCTCCCCGTGGTGCTGAGCTGCTTCGTCGGCCAGGTGCCCAGCGTGACGGTCTTGTCGCTGTCGCTGCCCTCTGCCACGCAGGTAAAATCAACGATATTGCCGTACATCTGAATATTGATCTCGCCCAGCGCTGTGGCTGACCACGCGTTTGCCTGACACATCGTCAGGGCCAGCGCAGCGAAAGGCCATTTCCAGTTCCCCATCTCTTCCCCTTAATCGTAATCCACGCGCAGATAGCCGCGAGAGGTGAACCGGCCTTCTGCTGGCTTATTCCCCGTAATGCTCACCGGCCAGACCCGGATCCCCACCTGCGCCTGCGCGCTGTCATCCAGACGGAACGGAATTTTACTGTTCAGGTTGTTAGGCGTCAGAGGCGTACCGCTATCGTTCGCCACGACAAACCCTAAATCCGGGTTATCGGAAACCAGCGCATTGCCCGAGATTTTTTCCGCCTCGATGCGCATCGTCAGATACGCATTGGCCTCCACATTGGTGCACTTAATGGCAATGGTTTTGCTTTGTGGTGAGACGTTCTGAGGACGATTGCCGGCCCCCGCCTGGCTGAACAACGACGCGCCAATATCACCAAAATCAAACTCCACCACCTGCCCGGCGTTAATCGCACAGCTTTGTGGTACCTGAATGGTGCCGCTGTAGCTGATGGTATAGACCGGCGTATTCAGCGGATCGGATGACGTGGTGGTGACATAGACGGTGAACATGGTCTGCTGGGGGATCACCACCATGTTGATAAACCGCCGTGTGACCCGCAGACGAAAGACCAGCTTCGAATCGGTGACAGGAATCGCTTTGTTGTTCGGAACGTTAGGGTGCTGCCCCATCTGAATGTAGTCTGACGGTGGATAGAAGGTGCCCGCGTAGTCATCGTGGATCTGCATTGCGCCATCAAGGTAGTCATTCAGCTTCACATACTTATAGCCATCAATTACCGTCGTTATCGGCAGGCTGGTGACATAACTACGCATCGTGGACTTTCCGGTTGTTCCTTTAGGGCAAATGGCGTTCACGCCCACCAGCCCGGATTTTTGCGCAAGGGTCACAATCTGCCCCGGTTTGTTATTGGAACTGTTAAAGACGTTTGAAAGATCGTATGAGATATCCTTCGGCACGCCCGTGGCGTTCTGGCAAACCGTCGCCCACGCGGGCATCGTGCTGCAGAGCAGCGCTAAGCTAAACACATTGCGTAAACTGCGCATCTTTGGGTTCCTGTTAACGTTCACAGCTTGCCCCCGCCATGGTAATGGCCTGGTTTTGGCTTTCAGGCGATAAACGATAGTGCGCACGACACTGGGACTGCATCCCATTGCCCCACTGAATAAGCAACTCCCCTTCCAACGGCAGCCCGCTCAGGTAAATCTGCCCGTCATCGCCCACCATACTGGTGACCCCGCTCTGGGTTTCACGGACCACGGCACCAAACGGCACAGGCTGGTTGCCGCGGGTCACGGTCAGCAGGGCACGTACGCCGATACGGGTATCGAAGCTGGCACGCACCAGCGCACCTTTGGTCGGTACTACGCTGCTGACGTTATTTTCGATGTCGGTGTTGTTACTCATGGAGTTGGTATCCAGCGCCACGCGGTTATAGCGGTAGACGGTGGCATACGGCATGACCGCGTAGCCTCGCCAGTCGGTTTTCACCCCGGTCTGGTTTTCCACGCTGACGCCCGAGGCTCCCGGCGCTTTGATCAGGACGTTAGTGTCGCCCAGCGGCTGGCTGAAGGTGACGCCGTCGGCATGGCCCACCACCCCACCAGAGAGCTGCCAGTTGAGATCGTGCTGATCGCGCGCGTAGTTGTAGCCCCCCCCCAGCGTGCCGTAGGTCGCCTGCCAGTTTGCGCTGGCGCTACCGCTTGAACCGTTGGTGCTGGTGTGCCCCTGCGTAACGCTGTAGTTCAGGTTGCGATCTTCCAGCAGGGTGCCGCTGACCCCGGTTTGCCAACTTGTATCACCGTCGCTGTTGCGGCTGGCTGAGGCCGTGGCGTAAGCGCGATCGATGGCGCTGTCCCGGCGATATCCCTGACGGGTAAAGAGGCTGAACGGCACCGAGACGTTAAAGGACGCGATCCGGTCCGTGCCCTCTATCCCGACGGACTTGTTCCACGACCATGACAGGGAGTAGTTGATCCCTTTTACACCTCCGGCATAGCCGAGCTGATACCAGAGGTTCGACTGGCTGGTGCCCCAGTAGGTCTGCTCGCTGCCGGAGACATAGACTGAGCCGTAATCACCCAGCGACTGAGAGATATTGAGCTGGAAGCGCCCTTTTTTATTCCACGTCAGGTTGTGATAGCTCTGCACGTCCGGCACGCCGTCATCATCCTTGCTGTCGGCATACTGATAGCCTTCCATCGAACGCCAGGCCACATCATCCAGGGTGTAAAACCCTTTCGTGGAGTAGCGATAGCCCAGCAGCTGGAAGTTGGTGCCGAATCCGTTGAGTGATTTTGCATACAGGAAACGCAGGGACTGGCCCTCATGGCGGCTGTCGTCCGCCAGCTGGCTGCGGGCATGGGTGATATCGACCGACACCGCCCCCCAGTCACCGAGGTTTTTCCCGGCGCCAATGGCCACCGCGGTATAGCGCGACGCCAGCTGCGTACCGCCGTAGAGCGTGTAACCATTGGCCAGACCGGTAATCAGCGTGCCCTGGGTGAAGAACGGCGTGTCCTGATCGCTGTTACCGCTGCGGTAATCCCCGGCCACGAGGTCATACTTCCAGCGACCTTCCCGCTGCAACAGCGGCACGGTGGAGTACGGCACGGTATAGCGTTGCTGGCTGCCGTCCTTCTCTTCTACGGTCACTTCCAGATCGCCGCTTGAAGAGGTAGGGTTCAGATCGGTAATGGCAAACGCGCCAGGCTGGACATAGCTCTGGTAGATAACATAGCCGTTCTGGCGAACAACCACTTTGGCCGGGGTACGGGCGATACCGCGCACGGTTGGCGCGTAGCCCTGCAGGCTGTCCGGGTACATGCTGTCGGACGAGAAAAGCCGCCCGCCGCGGAAACCGACGCTGTCAAAGACATCATTGCCGGTATTGCTGTCGCCCAGCACCAGCTCGCTTTTGAGCGGAATGACGGTGCGCTGCGCCCAGGTGCCAATGTTCTGCCAGTTACTGTGCCGCTGGCCGTTGTTTTGCGTATAACGCCAGGCGCCGTTATTGCGTAAACGCCATGCGCCATAGTTCAGCCCGCTCTGCAGGTTCAGATAGTAGCTGTCATCCTCGCTTCCCCGGTTGCCGGTAAAGCTGTAGTTCAACAGCGCGGCGGGGATCCCTTCATCCCACTGTTCAGGCGGGATATAGCCACGGGCGCTGTTCTGCATCGCCACCTGCGGCAGGCTGATATTCAGACGCTGCGAGGCGAAGTTAAATGCGACCAGGCTGCCGGGGATCGCTGTCGCCAGCGGGACACAGGTGTCGTCCTGCACCTTTACCAGCTCGGGAAACGCGGCGAGGTTAACGCCAAACCGTTCCAGCATTTTACGTGTGATGCACGGCGCCAGTCCGCCCGCCACCGGTGGCGTATCGTCGGCCTGCTCAAAGCGCACGTCCTGGGTCGCGATAAACTCATCGTTACGCCAGATATCCACGCGATACACGCCGGGTGCCTGCTGGTGACCTTGTTCAAAACGCGATAAATCCGCCACGCTGGCGGTATCGTCGGACAAAAAGGCCGGGTTAAAGTAGCTTTCGCTCCAGCCCGACTGCGGCCAGAGCGTTGCCATCAGCGCCAGTGCAACCGGGCAGTAACGCCATTGATGATTATTCATCGCCCTGACTCTGCTCACAGGTTGACGCTACGCGCCGGAGTAATGGCACCGTAGTCATTGACGCTCTGCCAGGAGAGCGTACCGCCCGCACCAGCCGGCAGCGCCTGCTGTGCCGAATTTTTTGGCGCAATCATGATGTTATCCAGCGTCTGTCCGCCCAGCTTCAGATTGACCAGCGTGATGTAATACGGTGAGGCGTTGCTGATCTTCAGATGCGAGCCAACGCGCTCAAAGCGCAGCTGAGAGAGCGCCTCTTCCGGCTGCATTGCCAGGTTATTCGGGCGCACAAACAGCTTGATACGCGACAGGATGGCCAGTTGCAGCACGTTATTGTTTTCGGTTTTGGCTTTGTTCACTGACGGGATCGCTTTCACGTTCATGTAAAACAGCGATTCACGATCGGCAGGCAACGCAGGCCCGGCGTAAATAATGCGCAGCGTGTTTTCGCTGTCCGGCTCGCTGACAAACAGCGGTGGCGTGACGGCAAAGGTTTTTTCTTTTTGCCCGTTTGCGTTTTCGATCCACGCGTTAATTAAATAGCGTTCTTGCTTGTTACTGTTGGTGATCGCCAGTGAAGTTTGTTTAGGGAAGGTGCGAACAAGTTCCTGATATGAGATCATCATATTCATCCG
>NZ_JACASJ010000181.1:0-5065 GCF_013391025.1 Enterobacter sp. SECR19-1250
ACTCGGTAGACTCTATGAGGTAGTTTATTCCTAAATTAGCTGCGGAATGTCGGTTATAATAAAACGAGTCAGGTAAAAAAGGATACTTAGCAAATAAAAATTCACGTAACCGAATATAACGGCACTCTTTTACTGTAGATAATTCTGGCGAATTTGGGCGGGGGAAGTCTGAAAATAGTAAGAAAAAATGAAGAATTTGCAGCGTGGCGTAAAAGAAAAAATTGTCGGCCCGTCCGGCAAGGAAAGGGCCGACAATTGAACAGCTTATCAGGCGGCAGGGCGCGCGATGATGCTGCGGGTTTCCATGCGGACTTCGGCGATAGTTACGTCAATCACGTCGGTGACCTTGTAAACCGTTTCACCTTTGATTTGCACAGTCCCGTTTTCCTGGCTACAGACCAGTTCATCGCGAACGGTATGCAGGAACGGCGCAGGAATAAAGGCCACCGTCCCATTATCCACCAGACGTACGCGCATCCCCCCACGGCTGATATCAATGATTTCTGCAGCGAAGCGAGTGTCTGTGCCGGCTTTGTCCTGCAGGAAGCGGGCGTACAGCCAGTCACCTACGTCACGTTCCGCCATGCGGTTCAGGCGCCGACGATCTGCCATCTGCAGGGTAGTGTCATCCTGAGGACGCGCAATTGATTCGCCCTTAATGATCGCTTTCAGCAGGCGATGGTTAACCATATCGCCATACTTACGAATTGGAGATGTCCAGGTGGCGTAGGCTTCAAGACCGAGGCCGAAGTGTGGACCAGGCTCTGTGCTGATCTCGGCAAAAGACTGGAAGCGACGAATACGGCTGTCGAGGAAACCAGAAGGCTGTGCGTCCAGCTCGCGGCGCAGCTTGCAGAAGCCCTGCAAGGTCAGCACTTCTTCCGGGTCAACATGCACATCATGGTTTTTCAGTAAGGCGGCCAGCGCTTCGGTGTTCGCCGGATCAAACCCGGTATGAACGTTATAAATGCCGAAGCCGAGCTTGTCGCGCAGCACACGTGCGGCACAAATATTGGCGGAAATCATCGCTTCTTCGACGATGCGGTTCGCAATACGTCGTGGTTCGGCCACGATATCCAGCACTTCACCTTTTTCGCCCAGAACAAAGCGATAGTCCGGACGATCCTTGAACACCAGCGCATGGGTTTGACGCCACTCGCTGCGGCTCAGACAGATGCGGTGCAGCAGACGAATCTGTGCGGCAACGGCCTCAGAGGCTGGTTGCCAGCTGCCCGTGTTCTCCAGCCAGTCAGAGACGTCGTCGTAAGCCAGCTTGGCTTTAGATTCAATGGTGGCGGCGAAGAATTCGATATCGTCTTCAATTGTGCCGTCCGCAGCAATGGTCATGCGGCAGGCGAGCACAGGACGCACTTCGTTCGGCCGCAGCGAACAGAGATCGTCGGAGAGTTCACGAGGCAGCATCGGGATGTTAAAGCCCGGCAGATAGTTGGTGAACGCACGGATTTTCGCGATATCGTCCAGCTTGCTGCCTTCAGCAATCCAGGCGGTAGGATCGGCAATGGCAACGGTTAACAGCAGTTTGCCGTCAGCAAGTTCTTCAGCATACAAGGCGTCATCCATATCTTGCGTACTGGCGCTGTCGATAGTAACAAACTCCAGGGCAGTCAGATCGCGACGCTCAATACCTTCGTCCTGCATCTCGGTGGCGACGCCGTTCGGGGCTTCTTTCTCAAGGTTATGGCGCGCAAGCGTAACCCACCACGGTACAAAATGGTCATCACCGAACGTGATGAACTGGGTCAGTTCCGCATAGAAACCGCGATCGCCTTTCAGTGGATGACGGCGCATTTCCGCAACGGCCCAGTCACCTTCTTTAAAATCATGCTCAACGCCGCGAGCGGCACGGCAGGGGATGGCGTCTTTCAGCAGAGGATGATCCGGCACGATGGAGAGACGATCGTCTTTTCTCTGTACCTTGCCCACAAAACGGGTCAGGAACGGCTCGATCAGTTCTTCCGGCTCGGCAGATTCACGCTCTTTTTCGGTATGAATAACCGCCATGACGCGGTCGCCGTGCATCACTTTCTTCATCTGCGGTGGCGGAATGAAGTAGCTTTTCTGCGCGTCGACTTCAAGGAAACCAAAGCCTTTTTCCGTGGCTTTTACGACCCCTTCTGCACGCGGCGTCTGGGAATGCAGTTGCTGTTTAAGCTGCGCTAGCAGCGGGTTGTCCTGAAACATAATGTTCTATTTTCGTAGCCATTGAGCGGCTGACAGTTTTACGCGATTCTCACTGCCACAGCAAGCGCTCTTTGGGTAAATAGTATGGTTATTCCGCTTTGCCAAGCGCCACTTTCAAACGCTCCAGCCAGCCGTCTAACGCGCTTCGCGTAAGCAGTGCAATCGCCCGGCCAGCGGGAAGTCCTTCTTCCGTGAGCGGGTTAAACTGTGCTGCACTGAAACGGTCCGGTGAACGTGTCAACAACTCCACGGCCGCTAAGAGCGCTGGCGACGCGGCCCGGTCTTCATTGCGGCAATGGTTCAGGATTTCTCCCGTCAGATCGAGCAACGTGGGTTCGTAGCAGAGCACAGGCGTCAGCGCCTGAAGGGCGGGCTCGGCTTGCCAGCGTGAAAGCGACTCGAGTTGATGCGCACTGGCATAGCGCAGTTCCACGACAGGCAGTAGAGCGATCCAGACGCCGGGCCTGGCGGGCAGCGTGTGCGGTTGAATATGGTGTCCCGGCAGCCAGCGTACGGGGTGGCCGAGCAGCGCCTGAAATACTGCTACCACGCGGGCCTGAAAACCGATGAAGCCAATAATCTGGCTGATGAGCACAATGTCATACGTTGTCAGACCCACCTCATCAAGCTGGTTCTGCGCTTTATCATCGATGACATCCGGTGAGCTGGCAAGCTGGCGGGCATACTGCGTGATCTGGGCCAGACGGCGGTTACTTTCGCGAGACGAGTCCGGGCCGGGAAGGGGGGCGAGAAGGGCGGCGTAGTGGTTACAGAGCCTTTGAACCCCGCAGGCCTGCGCCACCGTCAGCGCGGTGCTCAGCCTGTCGTAGGCACTCAGCGTATGCAGACGGTTGACGGCGATATCGAGTGGAAACAGCCGGTGACATAACGCCCGGGCAGGAGTAAGCCAGCCAGCACAGGCAGTAACAATCTCATCCGGTAAGGCTAAATCGAGCAAAAAACGATCGTCGACGTTAGCGGCTTCGGGCACCAGAGGCAGGACATCCGTCTGCGCGTGGTTTGACTGGGTTTCGTGGTACCAGTGGCCTTTGCCGGAAAAACGGCGTTGTTCCATGGGCGTTCCTTGATCTCAAAATGGCGATCAATATCCTGGCGTAAGGCGGATGAGGGGAAAAATATTGTTAGGTGATAACAAATAGCAGAACGGAATAACGAGAGAGGGCGGGCCGGGAAAAACTCTCTTCCCGGGCGGGAAGAGAGTCACAAACTTATTTAATTTCCAGCTCGTTCATTGCAGCGATGTTGAAGCCGCCGTCAACGTGAACCACTTCGCCGGAGATACCCGCGGAAAGGTCAGAGCACAGGAATGCTGCAGAGTTACCCACATCTTCAATGGTAACGGTACGACGAATCGGGGTAACCGCTTCGCAGTGTGCCAGCATTTTACGGAAATCTTTGATACCGGAAGCCGCCAGGGTGCGGATTGGACCTGCAGAGATGGCGTTAACGCGCACGCCTTCAGGGCCCATTGCGTTCGCCATGTAGCGGACGTTTGCTTCCAGAGACGCTTTAGCCAGACCCATCACGTTGTAGTTAGGGATTGCGCGCTCTGCGCCCAGGTAGGACAGGGTCAGCAGGGCGGAGCCCGGGTTCAGCATGGCACGGCAAGATTTCGCCATCGCAACAAAGCTGTAAGAGCTGATGTCGTGAGCGATTTTAAAGCCATCGCGGGTTACCGCGTTCACGTAGTCACCGTCCAGCTGGTCGCCAGGTGCGAAGCCGATGGAGTGAACGAAACCGTCGAATTTATCCCACGATTTTGCCAGTTCAGCAAACATGCCATCGATGCTTTCATCTTGTGCAACGTCACATTCCAGAACAATGCTGGAACCCAGCTGCGCGGCAAATTCTTCAACACGGCCTTTCAGCTTGTCGTTATGGTAGGTGAACGCCAGCTCAGCGCCTTCGCGATGCATTGCCTGTGCGATGCCGTATGCGATGGACAGTTTGCTGGCAACGCCGGTTACCAGAATGCGCTTACCGGAAAGAAAACCCATAGCTTTAATCCTTATATTCATTGCTTATTTTGCCTTGTAATTCATAGCGTTACAGGCAGTATTTCAAAATTATTCGAAATCAGCTCGAAATTATAGCCCACTCACTGCCCCTTGTGTCACGCTATTTCTTGCTCTTCTGCCGCGACGGGGCTCCCGGGAAGTATTGAGCTGACGCTTTACTACTCTGTTTCACAGGGTTCTCAGCAGTATACCACTGCGCGTCAGGTTCGCCTCATCCAACCAGAGAAGGGAGAACGACGCCGCCGCGTCGATACGCCCGGACCTTTTGCGCAAAATGATCCGTTCAGCCGTTTCAACTGACTAAAATTTATCGCGGGTCGAAGCACATCAGAAATTTTATTCTTATATTTACGCGTAAAGTAAAAATTTGAAAACAGGAAATATTTCGTGCCTTCGCTTAGAAATAAATATCTTACAAAGGGAGTTGTAATTGATGAAAGAGGAAATGTATCAATACGATGACGATGATATCGACTCGATTGCCTGGTCCGTCGCATTTAGCGAGTGGCTGGGAATGGACTCATTACAGGATTGTGTTCTGAAAAGGATCTCAGAGAAGGACAGGGAAAAATATGAAAGTAAGTTAGCTGAATTTCGCCATTTTTTTCAATACGCATCAGGAGAAGAATATTTTTCACGTTATCTAATACAAAATAAAATGCAGCGCTAAGATTATTTTATACGGATATATGGATTATATGCATGAGGATTGCACACTTATTAGGGAAGGTGCGAATAAGCAGGTCATTTCTTCCCAAGCTGACTCGCTGAGGCTTTGTTGAATAAATCAGATTTCGGGTAAGTCTCCCCCGTAGCGGGTTGTG
>NZ_JACASJ010000182.1:0-5057 GCF_013391025.1 Enterobacter sp. SECR19-1250
TGGTAGTGTGGGGTCTCCCCATGTGAGAGTAGGGAACTGCCAGGCATCAAATAAGTGAAGAGGCCATCCGAAAGGATGGCCTTTTTGCGTTTCTGCGCTGCACAAACTAATCCCCCACAACGTACTGCTTATACGGTAAACTACCTGCGTTTTTGCATCAGGATAGCGCCTATGAACCACTCCCTTAAGCCCTGGAATACCTTTGGTATTCAACGGAATGCTAATCACATTGTACGCGCCGATACGGCCCAGCAACTGCTGGATGCATGGCAACGCGCAACAGAAAACAACGAACCCGTACTGATTCTGGGCGAAGGCAGCAATGTCCTGTTTCTCGATGATTTTGCCGGGACGGTCATTATTAACCGCATCATGGGAATTGAGGTCGAAGAGTGCGCCGATAGCTGGCGTTTGCGCGTAGGTGCCGGCGAAAACTGGCATCAACTGGTGCAATACACCCTCGAAAAAGGGATGCCGGGACTGGAAAATCTGGCTCTCATCCCGGGCTGCGCGGGATCATCACCCATTCAAAATATCGGTGCGTATGGCATCGAACTCAAACACGTGTGCGACTATGTCGACTGCATTGAGCTGGCGACCGGTACGGCTCAGCGTTTAACGGCAGAGCAGTGCCGTTTTGGCTACCGTGACAGCATCTTCAAACATGAATATCAGGATCGCTACGTCATTGTCGCTGTGGGCCTGCGTCTGTCCAAAACCTGGCAGCCGGTGCTGACCTATGGTGATTTAACGCGCCTCGATCCGGCAACCGTCACCCCTCGCGATGTGTTTGACTCGGTTTGCCATATGCGCATGACCAAGCTGCCCGATCCCAAAGTAAACGGAAATGCCGGCAGTTTCTTTAAAAACCCGGTCATAAGCAGCGAAAACGCGAAAGCATTGCTGGCTAAATGGCCTACTGCCCCGCATTATCCGCAGGCGGATGGCAGCGTGAAGCTGGCCGCAGGGTGGCTTATCGATCAGTGCCAGTTAAAAGGTACTACCGTGGGCGGCGCAGCGGTTCACCGTCAGCAGGCACTGGTGCTGATCAATCAACACGATGCGACCAGCGACGACGTGGTGCAACTGGCGCACCATGTGCGTCAGCAAGTGGGTGAGAAATTTAACGTCTGGCTGGAGCCGGAAGTCCGCTTCATTGGTCGTACGGGTGAAGTGAATGCTGTGGAGACTATCGCGTGAAGGACAATACCATCCCGTTAACCCTGATTGGCATCCTTGCCGACGGTGAGTTTCATTCTGGCGAGCAATTAGGCGAGCAGCTGGGCATGAGCCGTGCTGCCATTAATAAACATATTCAGACCCTCCGCGACTGGGGGGTTGATGTCTTCACCGTGCCCGGAAAAGGCTACAGCCTGCCGGAGCCCATTCAGCTCCTGAACGAAGAACTCATCCGCAGCCAGATAGGGCAGGGTAACGTGGCCGTATTGCCGGTCATCGATTCGACAAACCAGTACCTGCTGGAGCGGATAGGCGAGCTGGAATCAGGGGATGCCTGCGTTGCAGAGTACCAGCAGGCCGGGCGCGGCCGTCGCGGGCGTAAATGGTTCTCACCGTTTGGCGCAAACCTCTATCTTTCCATGTACTGGCGTCTTGAGCAGGGGCCTGCCGCCGCAGTGGGTCTGAGTCTGGTGATTGGTATCGTTATGGCGGAAGTTCTGCATGAACTTGGCGCGGATAAAGTACGGGTAAAATGGCCAAACGACCTTTACCTGAACGATCGTAAGCTTGCCGGCATCCTGGTCGAACTGACGGGAAAAACTGGCGATGCGGCGCAAATTGTCATTGGTGCCGGTCTCAATATGGTAATGAGAAATGTGCAAAGCGATGTGGTGAATCAGGCGTGGACCAACCTGCAGGAAGCGGGGATCACCATCGATCGCAACACGCTTGCCGTGCGTATGATTAAAGAGCTGCGTACCTCCCTGTCTCTCTTTGAACAGGAAGGGCTGGCATCGTTCCTGTCTCGTTGGGAAAAACTCGATAACTTTATCAACCGACCGGTGAAACTGCTGATTGGTGATAAGGAGATCTACGGTATCTCTCGCGGCATTGATGCACAGGGTGCCCTGCTCCTGGAGCAGGATGGCGTCATCAAGCCCTGGGTGGGCGGTGAGATCTCCCTGCGCAGCGCTGAATAAATATGCGCCCTACAGGATATTCCGCGAGCCTGAAAATGCTCGTCTGGCTCGCGGAACAATAATTCCCTCTCCCCGAGGGGAAGAGGGGCTGTAGAACTTACTGCGGATAAGGTACCCAGTCTCCGCCGTTCAGGCGAACGTACGGTTTGTTCTGGTACTGAATGACAACCGCATTCGCATTCTCTGACACTTCCGCGGTTTGCGGCAGATTGCTGGTGAGCTGATCCCAGTTCACGCTATCTTCCACAAACAGCTTACCATCGACCGCGCGGGCCACGAGCTCAGAGATGGCCAGATAGCTGACTGGCTGAGTGATCTCAATCGGTGCGCCCTGATGCGGTGCCTTCATACCAAAGAATTTAATCCCGGCAGGCACGTTGGTAATGGATGGGCTGGGGATATCGCGCAGGCCGGACACCTGCATTCTGTCGCCTTTCAGCGCCCCACCGTGCTCCGGAACGACAACCACCATCACTTTACGGCCAGATTTTTCCAGCTCAGTGAAGAACGCATCCAGCTCATCAAAGAACTTCTGCGCACGCACTTTGTAATCCGCCGTTTTGCTCACGCCCGGGAAATGGTTACCGTCGTGAAGGGGCAGGGTGTTATAGAACGTGGCGCTGCGCGGATTGCTGTCTTTTTCAATGGTCTGCAGCCAGCGCTGTAGCACGGCGGTATCGTCATAGACTGGCGAGCCGTCGAAGCCCAGCAGCGTGACCGGTAGCCCGGTTTGATCCATCAGCGGTGCCTGCATACCCCCTTCTTCACGTACCTCTTTCAGGAAGTTACCGAACTGACCGTTATGCCCAAGCATCAGATGCTGCGTAAAGCCCAGTTTCGCCAGGTTATCGAACAGATAACACTGGTTGCCAGCGGGCTGATACAAATTCTTGTGCGATGGCTGGCCGCAGCTTGCTCGCAGCAGGCGGATGGCCGCCGGGCCGCTGTACGAGGTGGCAGAGTTAAAGTCTTTAAACTGGATATCGAAATGCGACCACAGCGGGTGCGACATTAAACCAGCCGCATCAACGTCAGCCCAGGAGAGGGAGCAGATGTTAATTACCAGCAGTTCAAACGGCTGAGCATCTGCCGGGAGTGCATCCGGGAATTTAGTCTGACGCTTATCTTCCGCGGTGTAGAAGCTGGAAAGCCAGGCATTCAGGTTGGTTGAGGTCGGCGGTGCGGTCTGCGCTGGAATATCGCCCACCACCGGCGTGTCGCCAGCCGTGGCAACGGTTGCTGCCGCGCTTCCTCCGGTGGTGGTCACCGTGCTGGTCGGTTGACCGGCAGGCCACAGGGAAAAACTTGGCCCAGCCAGCGTCAGAACGTTCAGCCAAATCATAATGGCAACGACAAACACCGTGACGCGGATCCACTGTGACAGAAACAGCCAGGCAACCAGCAGCACAAAGACCGCGCCAATCATCTGCCAGTTAATAAAGCGCTCGGTCAGGTCGAGAATATAGCTGGCGCTAAACCCGGCGACCTGCGAACCCTGGCTCATGATGCTGTCCGGCCCCGGCAGCCAGGTGTCATGCCAGAACAGCGCAAAACCCAGCGGGATGGCAACCCAGTGACGCAAGCGATGCAGCCTGATATTGGGCAGCGGCATCAGCAGGAAAGCCATAAACACCAGGTTCAGCAGAGGATGGAAGTTCAGATAGCCAGCCCACAGCAGACCAAACTTCACCAGAAAGTAGAAGTTCCAGCCGGAAAGGCCGCGCCAGTATTGCCACAGAGGCGATGGTGACGAAGCGGTATAAGTTGAGTTAGTCATGTTTTCGGTCTGCCTTGACGTGTGTTGCCCGTGTCAGTGTTCCGGCTGGTTTGACATAGCGAGGTTTGCCAAAGGCCATTCTGGCCGTATCGCGAATACGGCGCAGTGAATGGCGTGCATAATAACCAAGCGGGAAAAAGATCAGCGCACAGAATACAACCAGTTGAATGATATCGCTGATATTCATGATGGTGCGTTCTCCCCATTCTCAGTTAATAAGCGAAGGGGTTCCGGAACCCGACGCCAGATATGGCCGTCATGCCGTGCATTGAGGATCGGTTTGACATCGCTCGTGACAGGTAGCGGTTTCACCCAGTTTTCAGGCGCGAGGGCACGCATCTGCACCAGCTCAGCGCTGATCAGATTGTCTTCGAACCAAATCATACGGTTTGAGAAAATATCCCCGGTAGGCAGCGGGAAGATGTGGTTCAGCGCGGTATCGAGATCGTTCACCCGACAAAAAGACAAAAACAGAACCAGGCGGTTGTCGCCAATCGTCATGATGTCCCCGGTACGGTTCGGGCGGCATAAGGTGAGCGCCTGTTCCACGCGGATCCCCGGTACAGGTCGCAGGGCAACCATTACCCCTTTCCCGTCTGCAGGAAGCAGCGTGTTGTTCATCATGTTGCCAACGGCATCGCAGAAGGTATCCCATTTCTGATAACCACGCAGTTTCATCGGCTGCGTCATGGAAAGCAGCGTGGAAATATCTTCCGGTACGTGGCGGTTGAACTGCTGCCCCTGGACACTTTCGATAAGCGTCAGGCAGCGTGACAGAGGGGCATTCCACGGGATAACCATGTTTGCGCCACAGCCCAAAAGCAGACGCTCATCCGTGGCACGCAGGCTGGTATTGTTTTCGCGTACCACAATTTTTAACGCGCTGCCGCGTTGACGACGTAAGGTATGAATTTGTCGTGTCAGCGTTTCAATCTGATTGTTCTGCATCAGCGAGAAAACAAGGGTTGCCGCCTGCGTCGTGCGGGCTTCATGAAAAAGCGCTTCATTGGACTCAAACAGGGACCAGTTTTCAGACAGCGCGGGCGCCCCCTCCAGTACCGCAATATGGGACTTTGTTGAATAAATCGAACTTTTGCTGAGTTGAAGGATCAGATCACGCA
>NZ_JACASJ010000183.1:0-5055 GCF_013391025.1 Enterobacter sp. SECR19-1250
AATCAGCGAGTCAGCTTGGGAAGAAATGACCTGCTTATTCGCACCTTCCTTAGTTAAGTTTATAGTCCAGCGTGATTTCCGCTTTCATTACCTGCGACACCGGGCATCCTGCTTTCGCTTTCTGAATGATGCCGTCGAATTTCTGCGGGTCGATACCCGGTACGGTGACCTTGCTGTTTAGCGCAATTTTGCTGATTGCGAAGCCGCCATCGGTTTTATCCAGCGAGACATCCGCCGTGGTATCGATGGAATCTGCGGTATAGCCCGCTTCACCAATCATCAGTGACAGCGCCATTGAGAAACAGGCGGCGTGGGCTGCGCCAATCAACTCTTCCGGGTTAGTGCCTTTAGCGCCTTCGAAGCGGGTGTTAAAGCCGTAAGGTTGTTGATTCAGGACGCCACTTTCCGTTGAGACCGTCCCTTTGCCATTTTTGATATCACCAGACCAGTGTGCCGAACCGTGCTTATGAATCGTCATTCTTGCTCTCCTTTTGGCTTACAAAGGGGTAAGTATAGACGATGGTTCCGGCACACCCACGAACACAGACAATTCTGTAACCTATACCCGCTGCGCGTCGCCTGACAGATGGCGCGCTATCTCATCAAGAAACACGCGCAACGCCGCGGGCTGATATTCCCGGGACTGATAAATACCGTGAATGGCTAACGCTTTGGGCGTCAGGCTGCTCAGCACCGGGACCAGCGTGCCCTGTTCAATCGCGGCATGTGCTTCCTGCTCCGGTAGCATGGCAATGCCGCAATGCTTCACCGCCGCCTCCATCAACAATGACGAGATGCTGGCGCTGAGGTTGCCGCTCACGGCGACGCTGACGTTTTCCCCTTCCGGCGTCAGGAAGTGCCACGCCTGACCGGCGAAAAAGCTGTAGTGCAGACAGTTGTGCTGCGCTAACTCCTCCACCTGCTCTGGCGTGCCGTGGGTTGCATGATACTGCGGCGACGCGCACAGCACGGAACGGCACTCCCCAAGCCTGCGGGCGATCATCCCGGGCTCTGGGTTATCCGTAATGCGGATCGCCACATCAATGCGTTCCCCTACCAGACTCACCGGGTGGTTGTTCACATCCAGCTCAATGCGCAGCTGCGGGTAGCGCGAAAGCAAGCCGGGCAGCACCGGGGCAATCAGATGCATGGCGGTAAAATGGGCGCAGGCCACCCGTAGCGTGCCTGAAGGGAGATCTTTCTCCGACTGGCCTTCAATTTCCTGCGACAGCTGGGACAGCGTTCGCGTTTTTAGCAGCACCTTCTCTCCGGCCGCCGTCAGCGTCAGCTTGCGCGTCGAGCGGTTTACCAGCCGCGTACCGGCCCACTTCTCCATTTGCTCAAGATAGCGGCTCACCATAGGACGGGAGATCCCCAACGCCCGGGCCGCTGCACTCAGGCTTCCCAGCTCGCATATCCGGTTATAGACCTGAGCGGCAATAACGCGATCCATATCACACCCCATTTGCTCGATTTATGAAACAAAGCATGTCTTGTTTCAGGAATTCTGGCAAATACGAATATCCGTACAATAAAGACTTTCCTGAACAACAGAGACATCAGAATGAAATTCACTCACCTTGCACTGCTTTCCACGCTTATCACGCCCGCGGTGTTTGCTGCGCCATTAACCATTGATACCTATAACCCGCAGGACAAAGGGATGTTTGCGGTCTCCTCCACGCTGGTCTCTGGTCCAAAAGAGGCCGTGCTGTTTGACGCCCAGTTCAACGTCAAAGATGGCGAAGCGCTGGTCGACAAAATTCGCAAAATCGGGAAAACCCTGAATAAAATCGTCATTACCTCTGGCGATCCGGATTTCTATTTTGGTCTGCAACCGCTGGTGAAAGCCTTCCCGAATGCCAAAGTGGTGGCCACACAGCAGGTGGTTGACCATATCAAGGCCACCAAAGACGCAAAACTTGCCTTCTGGGGACCGCAAATGAAAAACGGTGCACCAACCGAACTTATCGTTCCGCAGGTGCTGGCATCCACTACCTTCATGGTGGACGGCGAGAAGATTGATATCGAGCAGCCAGAAAGCTACGCCGCCTATGTCTGGATCCCTTCGGCTAAAACTATCCTCGGTGGTACCGGTGTCGCCTGGGGTATCCACGTCTGGACGGCAGACACCCAGACGCCAGCCAGCCGCAAGGAGTGGCAACAGACGCTGGAAAGCATGGCGGCACATAAGCCTGAACGCGTGATCCCGGGTCACTATCTGGGAACACCACCGGCAGGCAGCGGTGCTATCGACTTTACCCGTGATTATCTTCAGCGCTTCGAACAGGCGTTGTCAGAACATAAAACATCGACAGGCGTGATCAACGCCATGAAAAAACAGTATCCGGGTCTGGCTGAAGAGAGCTCGCTGGAATTAAGCGCCAAAGTGAATACTGGCGAAATGAAGTGGTAATGTAAAATCTGCTCCTGCTATATTTCAGTGATAGCAGGAGCACCTGCAAAATATCCTCGCGGTAAACCCGCAATATATCCTCCCATTCTAAAAGCGCATAAAAGCATGCACTTATGTCATTTTTATTTCTAAGATGAATCTTAGACACAGCGGCCAAAATATTTGCCATTCTGTTTGTGAATTAAATTTTTGCGAGCCGTACCATTAAACAGACAACGACACGGAGGCAGCATGTTTACTTATTACCCGGCCAATACTGCAGCAGCACAACCTGAACTCGTTAACGCGATTGCACAGGGTCTTCACGCCGAGCATGGTGCTGTGACTGAAGATGACATTTTGATGGAACTGACCAAGTGGGTGGAATCCACAGACAATGACATCCTCAGTGACATCTACCAGCAGACCATTAACTACGTCGTCAGCGGGCAAAACGCACCTTTGTAAAAACCTGCTATGCTGGATCTGCAACCTAAGGGGTTACATTTCGTTTGCGTAAGCGAACTGGTCCTTAAAACTATCAACAGGATTGAGGAGTTAACATGAAATCGAACCGTCAGGCACGCCATATACTGGGACTGAACTACAAGCTTTCTAACCAACGTAAAGTGGTGATTGAAGGCGACAGTGAAACACAGGTCACTCACGCCACCGGCAGAAAACGCCACGCGGGCAAGTAAGTCCCGGAGAGAGATCCTCAACACCATCGGCAAAACCGATGGTGTTTTTGTTTATGTGTTGCGGTAATTAATATTTAGCTCCTTTATAATACCGCCTGACCGCACCCCATCGCACAGGCCAGAAAGATGACAAACAGCAGTGTCAGGGACGGATCTTCAAAAAAAGAGTGAGTGACATGGACAACAAACTGAAAAAACATCGTTCCCTATATATCCCTTATGCCGGCCCGGTATTACTCGAATTCCCCCTGCTCAACAAAGGTAGCGCCTTCAGCATGGAAGAGCGCAGCAGCTTCAACCTGCTCGGTTTGCTGCCAGAAGTGGTGGAAACCATTGAAGAACAGGCAGAGCGCGCGTGGATCCAGTATCAGGGTTTCAAAACCGAAATCGACAAACATATTTACCTGCGCAACATTCAGGACACCAACGAAACCCTCTTCTATCGTCTGGTACAAAATCATCTCGAAGAGATGATGCCGGTGATCTACACCCCAACGGTGGGTGCCGCCTGCGAACGCTTCTCAGAGATCTACCGTCGCTCCCGTGGCGTCTTTATCTCTTATCAGAACCGCCACAACATGGACGATATTCTGCAGAACGTGCCGAACCACAATATCAAAGTGATCGTGGTGACCGACGGCGAACGTATTCTGGGTCTCGGTGACCAGGGTATTGGCGGCATGGGGATCCCAATCGGTAAGCTCTCTCTGTATACCGCCTGCGGCGGCATCAGCCCGGCGTATACCCTGCCGGTGGTGCTGGATGTGGGCACCAACAACCAGCAATTGCTTAACGACCCGCTGTATATGGGCTGGCGTCATCCGCGTATTACCGACGACGAGTATTATCAGTTTGTTGATGATTTCATCCAGGCGGTCAAGCACCGCTGGCCGGACGTGCTGCTGCAGTTTGAAGACTTCGCGCAGAAAAACGCGATGCCGTTGCTGAACCGCTATCGCGATGAGATCTGCTCTTTTAACGATGATATTCAGGGCACCGCCGCGGTCACCGTTGGCACGCTGATTGCCGCCAGTCGCGCGGCAGGCAGCCAACTGAGCTATCAGAAAATTGTCTTCCTGGGCGCAGGCTCTGCGGGTTGTGGTATCGCCGAGCAGATTATCGCCCAGACGCAGCGTGAAGGGCTAAGCGAAGAGCTGGCGCGCTCCCGCGTGTTCATGGTCGACCGTTTCGGCCTGCTGACCGACGGCATGCCAAACCTGCTGCCGTTCCAGACCAAGCTGGTGCAGAAACGTGAGAACCTGAAGAACTGGGACACCGACAACGAAGTGCTCTCTCTGCTGGACGTAGTGCGCAACGTGAAGCCGGATATCCTGATTGGCGTCTCCGGTCAGACGGGGCTGTTCACCGAAGAGATCATTCGTGAGATGCACAAGCACTGCGAACGCCCTATCGTGATGCCGCTCTCCAACCCGACCTCGCGCGTGGAAGCAACGCCGCAGGACATCATTGCCTGGACCGAAGGGAACGCGCTGGTCGCAACCGGCAGCCCGTTCGATCCGGTGGTGTGGAAGGACAAAACCTATCCTATTGCCCAGTGCAACAACTCCTATATTTTCCCGGGCATTGGTCTGGGTGTGATCGCCTCCGGCGCGTCGCGCATTACCGATGAGATGCTGATGTCGGCAAGCGAAACCCTGGCGGGCCACTCGCCGCTGGTGAATGATGGCGAAGGACTGGTGCTGCCAGAGCTGAAAGACATTCACAAGGTGTCGCGTGCAATTGCGTTCGCGGTCGGGAAAATGGCCCAGCAGCAGGGTGTGGCAGTGAAAACCTCTGCCGATGCGCTGCAGCAGGCCATCGACGACAACTTCTGGATGCCGGAATACCGCAGCTACCGTCGTACTTCGATCTAACACTGTGTTCCGACCGTTCCCTCTCCCACAGGGCTGAGGGATCCCCAGTAATATGGTCATGCCGCCATGACCATATTACTGTACT
>NZ_JACASJ010000184.1:0-3214 GCF_013391025.1 Enterobacter sp. SECR19-1250
GCTACGGCGTTTCACTTCTGAGTTCGGCATGGGGTCAGGTGGGACCACCGCGCTACAGCCGCCAGGCAAATTCCTCTGCTCTGTCCTGTGTCTTTTGGGCTGATACTGCGTTGGCTGCTCTCGTAAAGTCAGTCACATACCTCAGTATGCTCCTTCCTTTCCTTCGCTTGCCGCCTTGTCTCAGCGCAAAATCCTTCGGACTCTGAATCAAAGCTGAAATTCTGTCTCTTCGCCAAAACACCTTCGGCGTTGTAAGGTTAAGCCTCACGGTTCATTAGTATCGGTTAGCTCAACGCATCGCTGCGCTTACACACCCGACCTATCAACGTCATCGTCTTTAACGTTCCTTCAGGAGACTTTAAGTCTCAGGGAGAACTCATCTCGGGGCAAGTTTCGTGCTTAGATGCTTTCAGCACTTATCTCTTCCGCATTTAGCTACCGGGCAGTGCCATTGGCATGACAACCCGAACACCAGTGATGCGTCCACTCCGGTCCTCTCGTACTAGGAGCAGCCCCCCTCAATTCTCCAGCGCCCACGGCAGATAGGGACCGAACTGTCTCACGACGTTCTAAACCCAGCTCGCGTACCACTTTAAATGGCGAACAGCCATACCCTTGGGACCTACTTCAGCCCCAGGATGTGATGAGCCGACATCGAGGTGCCAAACACCGCCGTCGATATGAACTCTTGGGCGGTATCAGCCTGTTATCCCCGGAGTACCTTTTATCCGTTGAGCGATGGCCCTTCCATTCAGAACCACCGGATCACTATGACCTGCTTTCGCACCTGCTCGAGCCGTCACTCTCGCAGTCAAGCTAGCTTATGCCATTGCACTAACCTCCTGATGTCCGACCAGGATTAGCTAACCTTCGTGCTCCTCCGTTACTCTTTGGGAGGAGACCGCCCCAGTCAAACTACCCACCAGACACTGTCCGCAACCCGGATTACGGGTCTACGTTAGAACACCAGCCATTAAAGGGTGGTATTTCAAGGACGGCTCCACGCAGACTGGCGTCCACGCTTCAAAGCCTCCCACCTATCCTACACATCAAGGACCAGTGTTCAGTGTCAAGCTATAGTAAAGGTTCACGGGGTCTTTCCGTCTTGCCGCGGGTACACTGCATCTTCACAGCGAGTTCAATTTCACTGAGTCTCGGGTGGAGACAGCCTGGCCATCATTACGCCATTCGTGCAGGTCGGAACTTACCCGACAAGGAATTTCGCTACCTTAGGACCGTTATAGTTACGGCCGCCGTTTACCGGGGCTTCGATCAAGAGCTTCGCGTTACCGCTAACCCCATCAATTAACCTTCCGGCACCGGGCAGGCGTCACACCGTATACGTCCACTTTCGTGTTTGCACAGTGCTGTGTTTTTAATAAACAGTTGCAGCCAGCTGGTATCTTCGACTGATTTCAGCTCCACCCGCAGGGGCTTCACCTACATATCAGCGTGCCTTCTCCCGAAGTTACGGCACCATTTTGCCTAGTTCCTTCACCCGAGTTCTCTCAAGCGCCTTGGTATTCTCTACCTGACCACCTGTGTCGGTTTGGGGTACGATTTCGTGTTACCTGATGCTTAGAGGCTTTTCCTGGAAGCAGGGCATTTGTTACTTCAGCACCGTAGTGCCTCGTCATCACACCTCAGCGTTAAAAGGTACCGGATTTACCTGGAACCTCCGCCTACATGCTTAAACCGGGACAACCGTCGCCCGGCTAACATAGCCTTCTCCGTCCCCCCTTCGCAGTAACACCAAGTACAGGAATATTAACCTGTTTCCCATCGACTACGCCTTTCGGCCTCGCCTTAGGGGTCGACTCACCCTGCCCCGATTAACGTTGGACAGGAACCCTTGGTCTTCCGGCGAGCGGGCTTTTCACCCGCTTTATCGTTACTTATGTCAGCATTCGCACTTCTGATACCTCCAGCAACCCTCACAGGCCACCTTCAACGGCTTACAGAACGCTCCCCTACCCAACAACACATAGTGTCGCTGCCGCAGCTTCGGTGCATGGTTTAGCCCCGTTACATCTTCCGCGCAGGCCGACTCGACCAGTGAGCTATTACGCTTTCTTTAAATGATGGCTGCTTCTAAGCCAACATCCTGGCTGTCTGGGCCTTCCCACATCGTTTCCCACTTAACCATGACTTTGGGACCTTAGCTGGCGGTCTGGGTTGTTTCCCTCTTCACGACGGACGTTAGCACCCGCCGTGTGTCTCCCGTGATAACATTCTTCGGTATTCGTAGTTTGCATCGGGTTGGTAAGCCGGGATGGCCCCCTAGCCGAAACAGTGCTCTACCCCCGAAGATGAGTTCACGAGGCGCTACCTAAATAGCTTTCGGGGAGAACCAGCTATCTCCCGGTTTGATTGGCCTTTCACCCCCAGCCACAGGTCATCCGCTAATTTTTCAACATTAGTCGGTTCGGTCCTCCAGTTAGTGTTACCCAACCTTCAACCTGCCCATGGCTAGATCACCGGGTTTCGGGTCTATACCCTGCAACTTAACGCCCAGTTAAGACTCGGTTTCCCTTCGGCTCCCCTATACGGTTAACCTTGCTACAGAATATAAGTCGCTGACCCATTATACAAAAGGTACGCAGTCACACCCGAAGGTGCTCCCACTGCTTGTACGTACACGGTTTCAGGTTCTTTTTCACTCCCCTCGCCGGGGTTCTTTTCGCCTTTCCCTCACGGTACTGGTTCACTATCGGTCAGTCAGGAGTATTTAGCCTTGGAGGATGGTCCCCCCATATTCAGACAGGATACCACGTGTCCCGCCCTACTCTTCGAGTTCACAGCCTGTGCATTTTCGTGTACGGGACTTTCACCCTGTACCGTGCGACTTTCCAGACGCTTCCACTAACACACAAGCTGATTCAGACTCTGGGCTGCTCCCCGTTCGCTCGCCGCTACTGGGGGAATCTCGGTTGATTTCTTTTCCTCGGGGTACTTAGATGTTTCAGTTCCCCCGGTTCGCCTCGTTAACCTATGTATTCAGTTAACGATAGTGCAACGGATTGCACTGGGTTTCCCCATTCGGACATCGCCGGGTCAAGGGTTCATATCACCTCGCCGGCGCTTTTCGCAGATTAGCACGTCCTTCATCGCCTCTGACTGCCAGGGCATCCACCGTGTACGCTTAGTCGCTTAACCTCACAACCCGAAGATGTTTCACTTCTGATTGCGAAAATTTGAGAGACTCGAACACACC
>NZ_JACASJ010000184.1:3311-5022 GCF_013391025.1 Enterobacter sp. SECR19-1250
TACAAAGGCAGGTTCTTTAAGGTAAGGAGGTGATCCAACCGCAGGTTCCCCTACGGTTACCTTGTTACGACTTCACCCCAGTCATGAATCACAAAGTGGTAAGCGCCCTCCCGAAGGTTAAGCTACCTACTTCTTTTGCAACCCACTCCCATGGTGTGACGGGCGGTGTGTACAAGGCCCGGGAACGTATTCACCGTAGCATTCTGATCTACGATTACTAGCGATTCCGACTTCATGGAGTCGAGTTGCAGACTCCAATCCGGACTACGACGCACTTTATGAGGTCCGCTTGCTCTCGCGAGGTCGCTTCTCTTTGTATGCGCCATTGTAGCACGTGTGTAGCCCTGGTCGTAAGGGCCATGATGACTTGACGTCATCCCCACCTTCCTCCAGTTTATCACTGGCAGTCTCCTTTGAGTTCCCGGCCTAACCGCTGGCAACAAAGGATAAGGGTTGCGCTCGTTGCGGGACTTAACCCAACATTTCACAACACGAGCTGACGACAGCCATGCAGCACCTGTCTCACAGTTCCCGAAGGCACCAATCCATCTCTGGAAAGTTCTGTGGATGTCAAGACCAGGTAAGGTTCTTCGCGTTGCATCGAATTAAACCACATGCTCCACCGCTTGTGCGGGCCCCCGTCAATTCATTTGAGTTTTAACCTTGCGGCCGTACTCCCCAGGCGGTCGATTTAACGCGTTAGCTCCGGAAGCCACGCCTCAAGGGCACAACCTCCAAATCGACATCGTTTACGGCGTGGACTACCAGGGTATCTAATCCTGTTTGCTCCCCACGCTTTCGCACCTGAGCGTCAGTCTTTGTCCAGGGGGCCGCCTTCGCCACCGGTATTCCTCCAGATCTCTACGCATTTCACCGCTACACCTGGAATTCTACCCCCCTCTACAAGACTCCAGCCTGCCAGTTTCGAATGCAGTTCCCAGGTTGAGCCCGGGGATTTCACATCCGACTTGACAGACCGCCTGCGTGCGCTTTACGCCCAGTAATTCCGATTAACGCTTGCACCCTCCGTATTACCGCGGCTGCTGGCACGGAGTTAGCCGGTGCTTCTTCTGCGGGTAACGTCAATTGCTGTGGTTATTAACCACAACACCTTCCTCCCCGCTGAAAGTACTTTACAACCCGAAGGCCTTCTTCATACACGCGGCATGGCTGCATCAGGCTTGCGCCCATTGTGCAATATTCCCCACTGCTGCCTCCCGTAGGAGTCTGGACCGTGTCTCAGTTCCAGTGTGGCTGGTCATCCTCTCAGACCAGCTAGGGATCGTCGCCTAGGTGAGCCGTTACCCCACCTACTAGCTAATCCCATCTGGGCACATCTGATGGCAAGAGGCCCGAAGGTCCCCCTCTTTGGTCTTGCGACGTTATGCGGTATTAGCTACCGTTTCCAGTAGTTATCCCCCTCCATCAGGCAGTTTCCCAGACATTACTCACCCGTCCGCCACTCGTCACCCGAGAGCAAGCTCTCTGTGCTACCGTTCGACTTGCATGTGTTAGGCCTGCCGCCAGCGTTCAATCTGAGCCATGATCAAACTCTTCAATTTAAAAGTTTGATGCTCAATGAATTAAACTTCGTAATGAATTACGTGTTCACTCGTTGAGACTTGGTATTCATTTTTCGTCCGAGGACGTTAAGAATCCATGTCACTTTGAGTGCCCACACAGATTGTCTGATAAATTGTTAAAGAGCAGT
>NZ_JACASJ010000185.1:0-4912 GCF_013391025.1 Enterobacter sp. SECR19-1250
GCTCCGGATGAATATGATGATCTCATATCAGGAACTTGTTCGCACCTTCCCTAAACAAAAAAGGGATTATCAGTAAAGCAGTTAACCGCGGCATCATTACTGCCACAACGCCGGGGGAGAAAGATCGAACCAGCATGGGCACCATTCTGTATACCCTCAATACAACAGGGGCTCTTACCCGTTCAGAAAACAAAAGTAACCTGGCGATTGAGAATTACCGCACGGAGTACGAGTACGACACGCATCATCGCCTGACAAAAAGGTACACACCTAACGTCGTGGATGAGTATGTTTACGATGATGCAGGTCGCCAGCTGACCTGGACGAACACCGAGACCTATTACACTATCGAAAAAACGGTGAATACCTGTAAGGAATGGGACACTAACGGGGAATGTATCCAGGCGGATATCGACATCACTATCTCCTCACCAGATAACGACAAAGGCAAGGCTTTTGAGTACAAACATAAAGCAGCCATGACAGCGACTTATGAATACTGGAACTGAATTATTTAAGATTTAGAAGGGTTTTTCGCCAAAAGTTTGATCTACTCATTGATGGTGAGAATACCGAGGACACAAATGCGAAAATCGCAAAATCCGGCCTTTGCTAAAATAAGGGAATAATATTCAGGGTCTGACCAAGTTTACGGACCTCTCTTTTTTTGCGCAATGTAAGGGTGTCGTCCTATGCAAACTATTGACGGTAATGGTGCAGTCGCGTCAGTCGCGTTTCGCACCAGCGAAGTTATCGCCATCTACCCGATTACGCCAAGCTCTACAATGGCCGAACAGGCAGATGCCTGGGCAGGAAACGGGTTAAAAAATGTCTGGGGCGATGTCCCGAGAGTCGTCGAAATGCAGTCCGAAGCGGGTGCGATTGCCGCGGTGCATGGTGCGCTGCAGACGGGGGCGCTCTCCACATCGTTCACCTCCTCGCAGGGATTGCTGCTGATGATCCCGACGCTGTACAAACTGGCCGGTCAACTTACCCCGTTTGTCCTGCACGTCGCGGCACGAACCGTTGCTACCCACGCGCTCTCCATTTTTGGCGATCACTCCGACGTGATGGCCGTGCGTCAGACCGGCTGCGCCATGCTGTGCGCCAGCAGCGTCCAGGAGGCCCAGGATTTCGCGTTAATTTCCCATATCGCGACGCTGAAAAGCCGCGTGCCGTTTATTCACTTCTTTGATGGTTTCCGCACCTCCCACGAAATCAACAAAATCGTGCCGCTGGCAGACGACACCCTTCTCTCGCTTCTGCCGCAGGCGGACATTGATGCCCATCGCGCCCGCGCACTCAACCCGGAACATCCGGTGATCCGCGGGACATCGGCCAACCCGGATACTTACTTCCAGTCCCGCGAGGCGACGAACCCGTGGTACAACGCGGTGTACAACCATGTGGAACAGGCGATGAACGATTTCGCTGCCGCCACCGGACGGGAATATAAACCGTTTGAATATTATGGCCATCCACAGGCGGAACGCGTGATTGTGCTGATGGGTTCAGCCATTGGCACCTGTGAAGAAGTCGTGGATGAACTGCTGACGCGCGGCGAGAAAGTTGGGGTGTTGAAAGTTCGCCTCTTCCGCCCGTTCTCAGCGAAACATCTGCTCTCTGCGCTGCCGGAGAGCGCACGAAGCGTGGCCGTGCTCGATCGTACCAAAGAGCCTGGAGCACACGCAGAACCGCTGTATCTGGACGTCATGACCGCACTGGCGGAAGCCTTCAGTAACGGCGAGCGCGAAACGCTGCCGCGTGTCATTGGCGGGCGTTATGGTTTGTCGTCCAAAGAGTTCGGTCCGGATTGCGTGCTGGCGGTGTTTAATGAGCTGAGTGAAACGAAGCCGAAGCCTCGCTTTACGGTCGGTATTTATGACGATGTCACTCATCTCTCACTGGCCTTGCCGGAAAACACCCTGCCCTCCGGCGCGAAACTTGAGGCACTGTTCTACGGTCTGGGCAGCGACGGCAGCGTTTCGGCAACCAAGAACAACATCAAGATCATCGGTAATTCCACACCGTGGTATGCACAGGGTTACTTCGTCTATGACTCCAAGAAAGCCGGCGGGCTGACCGTATCCCATCTGCGCGTCAGCGAACACCCTATCCGCTCGGCGTATCTCATTTCGCAGGCTGATTTTGTCGGCTGTCACCAGCTGCAGTTTATCGATAAATACCAGATGGCCGAACGTCTCAAACCTGGCGGTATTTTCCTGCTCAACACGCCGTACAGTGCGGATGAGGTCTGGGCGCGCCTGCCGCAGGAAGTGCAGGCGGTGCTTAATCAGAAAAAAGCGCGGCTTTTTGTCATTAACGCGGCGAAGATTGCCCGCGAATGTGGTCTTGCCGCGCGCATCAACACCGTCATGCAGATGGCGTTCTTCCACCTGACAAACATTCTGCCGGGCGACAGCGCCTTAATGGAACTGCAGGGCGCGATCGCCAAAAGTTACAGCAGTAAAGGCCAAGAATTGGTTGAACGCAACTGGCAGGCACTGGCGCTGGCGCGCGAGTCGCTATCTGAAGTACCGCTCCAGCCGGTGAATGCCAGCAGCCCGAACCGTCCTCCGGTGGTTTCTGATGCGGCTCCAGATTTTGTTAAAACCGTAACGGCGGCCATGCTGGCGGGGCAGGGCGATGCCCTTCCCGTCTCCGCCCTGCCGCCGGATGGCACCTGGCCGATGGGCACCACCCGCTGGGAAAAACGCAACATCGCCGAAGAGATCCCAATCTGGAAGGAAGAGCTGTGTACCCAGTGCAATCACTGTGTGGCAGCGTGCCCGCACTCTGCCATCCGGGCCAAAGTCGTTTCTCCGGACGCGATGGAATCGGCCCCATCCAGCCTGCATTCGCTGGATGTGAAATCCCGCGATATGCGCGGACAGAAATACGTTCTGCAGGTTGCACCCGAAGATTGCACCGGCTGTAACCTCTGCGTCGAGGTCTGCCCGGCCAAAGACCGACAGAACCCGGATATCAAAGCCATCAATATGATGTCGCGGCTGGAACACGTGGAAGAAGAGAAAGTGAATTATGACTTCTTCCTGAACCTGCCGGAAATCGATCGGAGCAAGCTGGAACGTATTGATATCCGTACCTCACAGCTGATCACGCCGCTGTTCGAATACTCTGGTGCCTGCTCCGGCTGCGGGGAAACACCGTACATCAAACTGCTGACGCAACTGTACGGTGACCGGATGCTGATCGCCAACGCGACCGGCTGTTCGTCTATCTATGGCGGTAACCTGCCGTCCACCCCATACACCACCGACGCCAACGGCCGCGGCCCGGCATGGGCGAATTCGCTGTTTGAGGATAACGCCGAATTTGGTCTTGGCTTCCGCTTAACGGTGGATCAGCACCG
Organism: Enterobacter sp. SECR19-1250; assembly: GCF_013391025.1. Classification (NCBI taxonomy): domain Bacteria; kingdom Pseudomonadati; phylum Pseudomonadota; class Gammaproteobacteria; order Enterobacterales; family Enterobacteriaceae; genus Enterobacter; species Enterobacter sp. SECR19-1250. The sequence continues at coordinate 3,374 of NZ_JACASJ010000185.1, forward strand.
CGCACGCGTGATGCGCCTGCTGGCTCAGTTTGCCGATAACATCCCTGCCGACCTGCACGCTGCGCTGCACGCTGAAGCCACGCCTGAGGTTCGTCGTGAACAGGTTACGGCGCTTCGTAATGCCCTTCAGGGCGTTGACGGTTCAGAACAACTGGTGACCGACGCTGACGCCCTGGTTGAAAAATCGATCTGGCTGATTGGCGGCGATGGCTGGGCATATGATATTGGCTTTGGCGGGCTGGATCATGTGTTGAGCCTGACCGAGAACGTGAACATCCTGGTGCTGGATACCCAGTGTTATTCCAATACCGGCGGACAGGCGTCAAAAGCCACGCCGTTAGGAGCGGTAACAAAATTTGGCGAACACGGGAAACGCAAGGCGCGTAAAGATCTCGGCGTCAGCATGATGATGTATGGCCACGTGTACGTTGCGCAAATCTCGCTCGGCGCGCAGCTTAACCAGACGGTGAAAGCGATACAGGAGGCGGAAGCGTATCCGGGCCCATCGCTTATCATCGCCTACAGCCCTTGCGAAGAGCATGGTTACGATCTGGCGCTCAGCCACGACCAGATGCGTCAGTTGACCGCCACGGGCTTCTGGCCGCTGTACCGCTTTGATCCTCGCCGGGCAGAGGAAGGCAAGCTGCCACTGGCGCTCGATTCACGTCCTCCGTCAGATGCCCTGGCTGAGACACTGCTGCAGGAGCAACGCTTCCGTCGCCTCAATGCGCAACAGCCAGAAGTGGCTGAGCAGTTGTGGAAAGATGCCGCCGCCGATCTGCAAAAACGGTACGACTTCCTGGCGCAAATGGCCGGGAAAGCGGAAAAATCCACCAGCAAATAATCCCCATGCCCGGCTTGTCCGGGCATTTTTATGCCATAAAAAAAGCCCGGTGTATTCACACCGGGCCAGACCAAATAATCCCTGAGCATCACGTTAAATGAATAAATGACATTCATGAGAATTATGGATAATAATCTTAAAGGCATATAACGGGGCAGACATTACCTGATTTACCGCATGATTAATAATTTTAATTTATTATGTTTTTCACTAAAACATTCATCAAACATATTAACATTTCCGCAGAAGAATTCCCTTTAGATTTTACTCACTTCGTAACAATTATAATTTATTACTCTTTCAGCGGAGTGATTTAGCATGTGACAACTCTCCGCAAAGGAAAGTTCAGCAGGTAATTAAATAAAAACAACCGCAAAGGAATACCATAATGCAAAGAAAAGTACTGGCCCTGATGATTCCGGCTCTGTTAATGGCTGGCGCTGCGCATGCAGCAGAGATTTATAATAAGGATGGCAATAAATTAGATCTGTACGGAAAAGTAGATGGTTTGCACTACTTCTCTGATGACACGTCTAAAGACGGCGATCAGACCTATATGCGTTTGGGTTTCAAGGGCGAAACCCAGATCAACGACATGATGACCGGCTACGCACAGTGGGAATACAACATTCAGGCAAATAACGACTTTGTTGAATAAATCGAACTTTTGCTGAGTTGAAGGATCAGATCACGCA
>NZ_JACASJ010000186.1:0-4899 GCF_013391025.1 Enterobacter sp. SECR19-1250
CATCGTGCTTTTCATTTTTCTGGGGAACCCTCAGCCCACAGGGAGAGGGAATTACATTCGCCCCCCCTAGCCAAACCGCCTTTCCCCCGCTACACTCCTTTCATCCATTAACCCACTGAATATATAAGGAGGCCAATTATGCTGTACTGTGAAATTTTCAATGTTTCACATGCATTTGGTGATCGCACCAGCTCAAGCGTTATCGGTATCGTGCTGCGATAACTTCTGCTTGAGCGAAGACACCAACCCCTGAAATCCCTTCTCTCGGGCTTACTGAGTTATCGTCAGCGATGTTTGACGAGGCATAAACATGCCTGTAACTCTTGGGTAAGCAACAATGAGCACTTTACTCACTGCACAATCTTTACGTGTTGATACGGCGTTTGGCACGCTCTTCGACTCCCTCTCCTTTACGCTGAAAAAAGGCGACCGCATTGGCCTGCTGGGCGACAACGGCTGCGGCAAAAGTACGCTGCTGAAGGTGCTGGACGGCACAGACTCTCCCGCTGCCGGAAGCGTCGCGCTGGCCGGACACTGTCTGATGGCGCGCGTTGAGCAACATCTGCCAGAAGCCATTTATCCCCTGACCATGCTGGATGCCGTGCTGGCGCAACTGCCCACGACTGAGCGCGAGAGCCTGCGCTGGAAAGCTGAAACGCTGCTGGCGGGTATGGGCTTTACGCCGCAGGACATGGCCTTAACGTCGGCGACGCTGAGCGGCGGGCAACACACGCGTCTCCTGCTCGCGCGGGCGTTGATCGGCGAGCCGGACCTGTTACTGCTGGACGAGCCGAGCAACCACCTCGATTTGCCTACCATGCTCTGGCTGGAGCAGTTTTTACAGAACTGGTCCGGCAGCTTTGTACTGGTCTCGCACGACAGGCAGTTGCTGGATGCCGTCACCAACGGCAGCTGGATCCTGCGCGATAAGATGCTGCACTACTTTGCCCTTCCCTGCACCGCCGCGCGCCAGGCGCTGGTGTCGAAAGACGAAAGCGATGCGCTGCGGCATAAGGCGGAGCAAAAGGAGATCGACCGCGTAACCGCCAGTGCCAGACGGCTGGCCACCTGGGGCAAGGTCTACGATAACGAAGATCTGGCCCGCAAAGCCAAACAGATGGAAAAACAGGTCGAGCGGCTAAAAGAGAGCCAGACAGAGCTCACCGCAGGCAGTCCGTGGACGTTAACCCTGCGTGGTGATGCCCTGCGGGCAGACCGGCTACTGGAGATGGAAAACCTCGGCGTACCGCCTGCACCCGGGTTGCCCGATCTATTTCACGTCGACATTGCGCGGCTTAAAAGTGGCGATCGCGTGGCTATCGTCGGGCGTAACGGCTGCGGCAAATCATCGCTGATGAAGCTCATCTGGCGGCATTTCTCAGGTGAACCGTCAGAGGCTGGGCTAAAACTCCATCCTCGCGTGTCGCCAGGCTATTACGACCAGACGCTGAATCAGCTTCCGGATGAGGCAACGATCTTCGACGCGCTGGAGCCTTTTGCGCCAGCGCCACAGGATCGCAAGATGGCGCTTATCAGCGCCGGGTTCCCGTGGGCGCGTCACGGGCAAAAGGTCAGCACCCTCAGCGGCGGGGAGCGTTCGCGCCTGCTGTTTGTCGGCCTGACGCTTGCCCGTTATAGCCTGCTGATGCTGGATGAGCCTACCAACCACCTGGACATGGAAGGCAAAGAGGCGCTGGCCACTACCCTGCAACAGTTTGACGGCGGAGTGCTGCTGGTCAGCCATGACCGGCAGCTGATCGCCCAAAGCTGCAATCGCTTCTGGCTGATTGAGGACGGTTTGCTGAGCGAATGGCATGACGCCGAAGCGGTGTTCGAACGGCTGCGTGAACGCACAAGCCTGATGGCGTCGTCGGCGTCACCCGCAGTCGCGGATGTTAAAGCGCAAGCCTCGGACGATCTGCTTGAAAGGCTGATCGCGCTGGAAACGCTACTCGCAGAAGACCTGGCGCGTAAGCCTAAGCATCAGAAACCACATCTGCAGGCGCAATGGCGCAAAGAGATTGAGGTGATAGAAGCAAAACTGTAGATCTGTGCCCGGCGAGCTTCTCGCCGGGCCAGTGAATTCCCCCCTAATTATTAGAGGATCGCTGTATTCTTAATCTGAAATCGCATCAATTGGTGACATTATGTTGCCGCCGCCTTGCATAACTCCTCTAAACTATTAATCCTTAAGTAGTATTCCCCTGCGATACACATACCCATCAAAAACAAGGAGAAACCTATGAAGGCTGCTGTTGTTACACAGGATCATCAGGTCAATGTTACCGAAAAAACCTTACGCCCACTGAAGCACGGCGAAGCCCTGCTCAAAATGGAGTGCTGTGGCGTTTGCCATACTGACCTCCACGTCAAAAATGGCGATTTCGGTGATAAAACCGGTGTGATCCTGGGCCACGAAGGGATTGGGATCGTGAAAGAAGTTGGGCCTGGCGTGACGTCACTGAAAGTCGGCGACCGTGCAAGCGTCGCGTGGTTCTTTGAGGGCTGCGGCCACTGTGAATACTGTAATACCGGCAACGAAACCCTGTGCCGCGATGTGAAAAACGCCGGTTATTCCGTTGATGGCGGCATGGCTGAAGAGTGCATTGTCACCGCGGATTACGCGGTAAAAGTGCCTGACGGGCTGGATTCCGCTGCGGCCAGCAGCATAACCTGTGCCGGCGTCACCACTTACAAAGCGGTAAAAGTCTCCCATATCAAGCCGGGCCAGTGGATTGCGATCTACGGCCTGGGCGGACTGGGTAACCTCGCGCTGCAGTATGCGAAAAACGTCTTCAACGCCAAAGTCATCGCTCTTGACGTTAACGACGAACAGCTGAAGCTGGCTGCAAGCATGGGGGCAGACTTAACCATCAACTCCCGCAGCGAAGATGCCGCTAAAATCGTGCAGGAAAAAACCGGCGGCGCGCATGCGGCTGTTGTAACCGCGGTCGCGAAAGCAGCGTTTAACTCGGCGGTGGACGCGGTGCGTGCCGGTGGCCGCGTGGTGGCCGTTGGCCTGCCGCCGGAAGCCATGAGCCTTGATATCCCCCGTCTGGTGCTGGACGGTATCCAGGTGGTCGGCTCGCTGGTTGGTACCCGTCAGGATCTGCAGGAAGCGTTCCAGTTCGCTGCCGAAGGCAAAGTGGTGCCAAAAGTGACAATGCGCCCGCTGGAAGATATCAACGCCATCTTCAAAGAGATGGAACAGGGCCAGATACGCGGCCGCATGGTGATTGATTTACGCTCGTAACGGTCCGTACCCGCTAACCGCTCCGTTTATGGGGCGGTTTTTTATGACCACATTCCGGCACTCAGGCCAGCGCACGAGCATCAGACTTAGCCCGCCGGGCGCGCAGATAGCCATACACCAGCAGCGCGCTCATCGCCAGGAAGGATAATATCGCCGCCGGTAGCGTGACATAGCTCCAGCTAAAACCGAGCGTAATCATCATCCCACCAAAATAAGCACCAATCGCACTGCCCAGGTTAAACGCCATCTGTCCGCCTGCGGCACCAAGCATTTCCCCTCCTTTCGCATTTTGCAGCAGCAGAATTTGCAGTGGTGCTGAGAGTGCGAACAGCCCGGCACAGCAGATGAACCCCATCACCAGCGACGCGGTTTTCTGTTCGCCAAAGGCGAAAAGCAATAACAGTGAGGCGACAATCACCATATCGGTGGTGGCAGCAATACGTAGCGGGCTGAAACGGCCCGATAGTTTCCCGCTCAGCAGGTTACCCAGCACCATGCCGAGGCCCATTAACATCATGATGATCGTCATCAGCCCCTCGGAGAAGCCAGAGACATTGACCATAAACGGCTTCACAAAACTGAACCACGCAAAAACGCCAGCGTTGCCAAACATGGTGGCGGCGAAAATCAGCCACGGCTCCGGTTTTTTCAGGAAGTGAAACTGCTCGGTGAGTTTTATTTCTGATGCGTCATGAAGGTTTGGTACCCACACCAGCACCGAGAGGATCACCAGCGCGTCAAACAGGGCTATCAGGAAAAAGGTATAGCGCCAGTTGAATGTATGCCCCAGCCAGGTTCCAAACGGAACCCCCACCAGATTCGCCACGGTCATCCCGGCGATCATCCCCGCCACGGCCACCGTCACCTTACCCGGTGGCGCTATTTTCGAGAGGATAATCGCCCCCACACCGAAAATTGCGCCGTGCGGGAACCCCGAGATTAAACGCCCTGCCGCCAGCCAAAAATAGGATGTGGAAAAGGTAAACATCGCGTTGCCCACCGCACACAGGGCAACCAGAAACAGCAGCGTGGTTTTTAACGAGAACTTACTGGAAAACAGCGCCACAATCGGCGCGCCAATCACCACGCCAAAGGCGTAAAACGAAATCATATTTCCGGCGGAGGGAATGGAAATACCGGTATCATGCGCCAGTTCCGTCAGGACACCCATAATGCCAAATTCAGCCATGCCCAGGCCAAACGTGCTAAGGGCTAACGAGAAAATTGTCTTTTTCATACCACAACCACGAGTGAAAATTCGCAGCGAGCATTATTGAATAATCTTGTATGGTGAGCCAGTTCAAATCAGCAGACTGACACGTTAATCCATTAATTCAGGTGAATTACACTTCTTAATGCGGCCTCGCTTCTTCCCCGCGACCGGACAACCTGAGGATGACAATCATGGCAAGTAATAAGAAAACCAGCGTCGCTGTTGATGTCGTTAAAAATGCCCCTCTGAAAACAAAAGAGTATGAAAAAGAGCTTCGTCGCCTTCACGTTGAACTGGTCAAACTCCAGCAATGGGTTGTCGCCAAAGGATTGAAAGTCTGCATCGTGTTTGAGGGACGCGACGGGGCCGGTAAAGGCGGGAGGCTTTGTTGAATAAATCAGATTTCGGGTAAGTCTCCCCCGTAGCGGGTTGT
>NZ_JACASJ010000187.1:0-4744 GCF_013391025.1 Enterobacter sp. SECR19-1250
GCTCCGGATGAATATGATGATCTCATATCAGGAACTTGTTCGCACCTTCCTTAGATGACGGGGCGGCACTTGATAGGGATAAGGAACGTATCACGTCAGGTTGACAGGTCATGATTGCAGGCTGGCATGTGTACCACGCTATTCTGTTACTGCGCGAGCGTCGGTTTTGAGCGATGAGCAAACGTTGGCAATTATTCTGCTAGCCTAATAGAGGGTTAGTAAAAAATGGGATTTCAGTAAGCATTGGATTCTCATTCTGCCAAACGAAACTGAGGATTTTAATATGGGGCCTTATCGCACTTATCTAATCACTGGTGCAACAAAAGGGATAGGAAGAGCACTCAGTGACAAATTATCAGAACAGGGTCACCAGGTTGTGGGTATTGCCCGTAATGTTGATGCCAACTTTCCGGGGGTTTTATATACGGCTGACCTGAGTAGCGCTGATGAGACTAACTTAATTTTATTGAAAATAGTCGAAAATCACGAAATTCACGGCATTGTAAATAATGTGGGTGTAGCCTTACCTCAACAACTTGGAGGCATTGATATTCAAACGTTCCTGAAGGTCATGGATATAAACGTACGGGTGGCAGTTCAAATAACACAAGCACTCATCGGCAACATGAAGAGCAGAGGCTGGGGAAGAATAGTTAATGTATGTAGCCGTGCCATCTACGGTGCGATTGACCGAACAGCTTACTCAGCAGCAAAAAGTGCTCTGGTAGGTTGTACACGGACCTGGGCATTAGAGCTTGCTCAATTCGGGATCACCTCGAATGCGATTGCTCCTGGGCCAATAGAGACAGAGCTTTTTCATAAAACACGACCTGTTGGAAGTGAAGCAGAACAACGTATTTTATCGACAATCCCAATGGGCAGACTGGGTTCTCCTGCTGAAGTGGCTTCAGCAATAGCCTTTCTTTTATCACCAGAAGCGAGTTTTATTACTGGCGTAGTGCTGCCTGTTGATGGTGGAGGAAGCCTGGGAGGACGTTAGAAACGTTCAGAAACTCTGTGGAAATAGACAACGCCTATCCAGGGCCGAAATTTGATATTGTCGCAGTTAGTAAGATATTTTTAACCTGTCTAACCCAATAAATACACTGATGCATTTAAGCGAGATCTATGAGTTTAACGCCGCGTAAAATTGTTTTAATTCCCGGGTTTATGCTGAATGAAATGCTTTGGCATGAATTTGAAACATACCTCCCGTCAAACTGTATTGTTCATCATGCAGCTGTAAGTGAAGGACGAACCATTCATGATGTAGTGCAGCATTTGATTACTCTTCTGCCTGAGAAGTTTTCTTTGATAGGTTTTTCGATGGGAGGGTATATTGCCCGGCAACTGGCAGCAGAATTCCCTGAACGTGTAGAGTCCTTAGTGCTTATTGCCAGTTCCTTACGGGAAGATACGCCGTTAGAGGCTGAAGCAAAGCGGAAAAGCGTGCAGTCATTGTCCCCCACAACGTTTAAGGGACTGAGCAGACATGCTATTGCCCGGTCACTCCACCCTCTAAACACATCAAATCAGGATATGATTTCAGCTATCCAGAAAATGGGATGCTCTCTGGGATTTGAAGCCTTCATCACGCAATCATCCTTGTCCAGGCAAGGTATACCTTCTGCAACGATACGTTGTCCAACACTGGTTATCGCCAGTGAAGATGATGCCATCCGTTCGATGAAGGAGGCAGAAGAATTGGTCGAAGCCATACCTTATGCGTCGTTAAGAATCATTCTGGATTGCGGCCATATGATTCCGCTCGAACAGCCCAGGGAGTTGGCAAGAACTATTGTTGAATGGATCCCGGCTACGTAAATTATTGGGGGTTTATCCGGCAAATATCCTGACTTACTTCATCAGGGTATGTAGCGCAACAGCCCATATTTCACTCCTCCCTCCAGGGCACAGGCTCACCAATAAAGGTGTGCGTACAGCAGCGGCAAGTCACTTTTACGTCCCTGGCACTAATCGATGGGTTAACCTGTTGTAAAACGCCATTCTCGTCAACAAACAGGCCCGGATAAAAGCTGCTATCGCCAATACAGACTAAATCCCTTTGCTGATGCTCATGCAACGCGACTAACCAGAACACAGGCTCGGTAGTATCAAGACGTCCACAAACTTCACTGAAAACGTCATCCCACGGCTTGCCAATCTGTTTGAGCAAAAAGTAAAACAATGGCGTGTAGTCACGTCCTCGCTTTTGTCCACTGTGCATGGTTTCACGTGTTACCAGCAGCTCATCCCCGGATTTTTTACGATTACGTTCCCAGCGATACTCAGCGCCAGGGTTGTTAGAATAGTGTCGTGTCGTCGTGTTGACGCTACGATACAATTTACGTGACTTGTGCTGTTGATGAGCCCGCATAGCCAGATCTCCCCCATCCCTCTTTCTAAGCCAATAATCCCTGTCTGACAAAGACGAAAAGCCCCTATAAGCAAAGGAAAGCTATAACCCCATCCCCATGATCTTCAATACACTCCGCTGCGACGCTGTTTCGAAAACCGTATCCTTAATAAACCGCATCCCCTGCTTTTCATAAAATCGCCGGGCACGTTCATTCTGTTCAAGCACCTCGAGCCACAGAAATTTTTTGCCATGACTTCGGGTAAGTTCGATGACGCGGCTAAACATGCTCTGACCGTAGTGATTACTCGTCTTAGTCGGATCAAGATAGAGTTTATTAAGAAGAACACCGCTGATGTCGGTATCAGGGATTGTAGCTTCCCATGTCAGTTTCATAAAACCAATCGGCTGATCAAGATCCGCCACATACCAGGTTGTGCCGCTGTCTCTCAGACTCTGTTCTATCGCCGCAACAGAATATTCGGACTTCAGAAAATCGTTTAGCTCTGATTCCGACTTCCACAGATGCTTAAAGTGCGCGGGATAGATGCGATAGCCCAGTTCACTGAGTAATACTGAATCTGCTGATGTTGCTTGTCGTATGAGTAATGTCACAGGATGCTCCCTTGCCCGGTAATATACATTCCCCCCGCTCACACCGCCGATTTCGGCCGTAAATTCTCATCAAACGTCAGTCGTTTGCGTCCCGGCTCTTCTTCGCGCAGCGGCTCCACCTGATGCATCGTCAGCTTACAGCGCTCCACCAGCACCTGATACTCGCGCGTGCCCTGCTGCTTCCAGGCCAGTTCCTGTTCGCTCAGCTCACGAATCGCTTTCGCCGGACTGCCGATAATCAAATGGTTAGCGGGCATCTCGGCTTTCGCCTTCACAAACGCCGCCGCGCCGACGATGCTGTTTTCGCCAATCACCGCCCCGTCCATCACCACCGCGTTCATCCCTACCAGGGCGTTGCGGCGGATAATACAGCCGTGCAGAATGGCGCTGTGGCCGATATGGCCGTCCTCTTCCACCACCGTATCTTGCTCCGGGAAGCCGTGCATCACGCAGTTATCCTGAATGTTCGCGCCATCTTTCACCACAATACGGCCAAAGTCGCCGCGCAGGCTGGCATTGGGACCGACATACACACCTTTGCCCAGGATCACATCGCCAATGAGCACCGCTGTCGGGTGGACATAGCTCTCGTCTGGCACCACCGGCGTCAGACCGTCAATTTGATAAACAGGCATCCTCACTCCTTATGCGGTCGCAAGACCACCAAAGCGTTGATAATAAAGCGTGCCGGGCACGGGCAGTTCACCCACCGAGGTTTCGCCTTTCTCGCTGACAAACGCCAGCGCTCCCGGAGCCACACGCTGATAGATGTTGATGCAAAGCTGTCGTGCGCTTTGTCCCGCCCAGTGCGCAGGCAGTAACTCCTCTGGCAGCAGCGGGTCTTTCAGCACCACGCGACGATAAAAGTGGATCAGTAACAGCTGGATGTGGAAGCAACGCTCCGGCGTAAGCTCTTCCGGCGTAGCCTCTTTCAGTAGCGGCAGCAGCGGACGGAACGACTGAATAAACGTCTCGTACATCGCGTTCTGTTCGGTCAACTGCCAGCACTCCTCAACGCGGGAACGCAGCGCCGCGCGGGAAAGTGCCAGCGGTGAATGGGCTTCGAAGAAGATGACATTTTCCGCCACGCCCGCGTCATGAAGCAGCGACTGCACATCCGCCAGATGCTGCGAGGGCGAAGCCATCAGGCTGGGCGCCAGCGTGCCAAACCCTTGCCAGATAAGCTGTTTTTTCACATCGGCAAGCGTGGTTTTATCGAGGCCTTCGGAGAGCAGCAGCAGCCATTTACCATCCCAGGCGGGCAACTCCGCGCGGTAGATCTTATTCTCCGCCCGGCGGGTTAAACGCAGCCCTTTGTCGCTCAGGCGGTAATAGCTGCGACGCCCGATGCGGGAGACATCCAGCCAGCCCTCTTTGTTGAGGCGAAACAGCGCGGTTCGCACGAAGCGCTCGCCAAAGCCCATCCCTTCGAGCAACGCGGCCAGGCTGCCAAGCCAGATCTCGCCGCCGCGATGGGAAAGCGCATCACCGTATAATGAAGAGATTAGCGACGTCCCGCTGATGGGAACCGAACTGACCGCATGCTGAATAAAGGCGTCGAGTTTCATGTGATTCATTCTGTTGGTGTTTTTGTCCTGGATGAATCATAGCATACGAATTCTGGATAGACCCTCACACTAACTCTCTCCCAAAGGGTTGAGGGTTCCCCATAAAATAATGCCTGCACGGAGGACCCCCTCTCCCTTGAGGGAGAGGGCTGGGGTGAGGGGGAACATATGGCTGTAGAGGTCATTCCGTTCACTTTATGTTCCT